>CABMGC010000023.1 GCA_902385515.1 uncultured archaeon | reverse complement strand
GTAATAACCGAGCCTGCACAGCTGTTGACCGCGTCTAGCTCAATACCTAGTGCATTCAGCTACGCCGGACAGCAGACGAGCACCGCACTGTACGACCTGACTCCTTACCAGTTGACTGAATATGCTGGAGTCAATGGACTTGCATCAAGCACGAACTATGGTGGAGTTAACGTAGTTGTATCTGGTGCCACTGCGAACCTGATAAACAGCAACTACCCGCTGATCGTGACTGTTACGGGATACCAGAGAGGCAACAAGGCGACCGCGTCATACACTGTGACGAGCAACGCGCTTACCTCATATGGCCAGACTGGCGTAGTGTTCGACAACGTGACGAACATAGGCCTTAACAGGGCTCTACCTGGATTGACTGTGACTGCAAACGCAGTTCCTGGAGCGAACGCTGTGCCTGCTAACCAGGTCACCCTGGCAGTGCTGTCACCTATAACGTCCCCTGTAGCGACATTGCTGTATCAGCAGTCTGGCAACAGCTACTACACGACCGCGTCGGGAGCTAGCTTGATCTACAACCAGCAGAACGGGCAGACCACGCAGACCTTCCAGATAAGTGCACAGTCGGGCAACGCCATAATGAACACGCTCAGCCCGTACTACTCGTACACTGTGTCAGAGTACTCTGTGCCTGCATCGACGACCTACACTGACAGCGTAGCCTTCAACCTGGTCAACTCAACTGCGGGACTTGGTGCTGCACCGCTGTTCCAGCTGAACTACTCTGGATCGACCAGCGTAGGAACAAGGAACAACGTGACCTACACTGGAAGCGGAGGATCGGCAGTGAACGCGCAGGTCGGCTTCAGGACTGAGAGGGGCAGCAAGGTAGCGAGCATCTCACCGTCTTCACTGACGCTGAACATCGCGAAGTCTGTCGACACCCTGCAGTTCGTGGTCGGAGGAGCAAACACTACGACGTCCACAACGACGCACACAGTAGGCCCGTATGGAGTCGGACAGGCAACGAACATAGCCAACGTTACGATAGCTAACGTGACTGGTTCTTGCAGCTTCACTACGACCAGCTGCAACGTCAGCGGAGTCAACGCGCTTTCGGCAACGCCTAGCGTGACGACTGCGGTGACCCCTGTGAAGCTGGACACCTCTGCGAACCCTCTGGCGGTTCTGGACACCCAGGCTAGCACGACTGCAACTCTGGTAGTGGTAGGAAGCAAGTACGTCAACACGGTCGCAGCGCAGATATTCGCGCAGAACCCGACCCTTGACAACTCGTTCGGCCCTACTTCGGCACCTATCGCCCAGGCCTATGGAAGCAACAGGATCATGGTTGCGGGATACTCTGCGGAGCAGACCGTGACTGCTGGAAACCAGTTCATCCAGGACCTGTTGAGCGCGGCCAGCCAGTGAAGTCGGCAGAAAGCACAGCAGCAACGAAGCAGTTCTGTGGAGGGGAGGCGTTTGCCTCCCCTTCTTCTTTTTCTTTTGTTTTTGTTCATTTCCTTAAGCCATCCTTGTCGGCCGTTTAGCGACTCGGCCGTTGTCGTCAGCTACCTATTTAAATTTTGACTTTGTATATGCCTATACTTGCCAGTGGATGCCATGGATACCAAAGCCCTTTTCTCGTTCATTTTTGCGTCTTTCCTGTTCTCTGGAATGCTCAGCGCGTACTCCCTCCAGGGCGTGAATTCGTTCCTTTCAGGCTATAACGTCTCAAACACCGTGCTCGGCGGCCTTACGCCTGCCAACCTGTCATACTCCGGCAACTCATACGTGGCGCTGTACAAGGGCAGCGTGCTGTACTTCCTCGTGAACGTGACCGGCGGGTACTCGGTTGTGCTGGATGCCGCAAGCATATTTACCATAACTAAGACATACACCGCGTCGCGCGTGCTTCCGCAGGCCAATTTCACTGCCCTGGCGGCGCAGATGCGCATGTTCCAGAATTCCGCCGCTTCAACCATAAACGACTGCCGCGACCTCACGGGCCTTTCCAGAAATACGACCTGCACTCTTAGCAATGCCTGCGCTTCGTGCCAGTACATCCCCGTCTGCAAGAAGGTCCTCTCAGCCACCGGCGGCCCGACGGGCGTTTTCGGCCTTGGCGTTGCGCAGTTCGAGGGAGATTATGACCGCCTTAACGCAAGCTTCAAAACGTTCTACGCTTCGGCCGCCGGCGTCAACGGCGGCAATGCCGTGGCCAACATAGCCGCTCTGAACAGCGCGTTCACGACGATATTCGACGTGTCCCACAACATCTACCAGAACTCGATATTCTCCCCGTCCTCCAACGTGTCGACCAGCTCGTGCATATACTACACGAGCTCTGCTTCCCAGCCTTGGTACTGCACCGCCCTCGGCTTCTGCGGCGAGGTGAAGTACAACTATACCAAGCTCAACTACATACAGGGCATGCTCGACGGCATTAACGACCTGCCCTTGTCCGACGTGGCGCTGCAACAGCAGGCGGTCAACACAAGCAACATCGAGACGATGTATGTGCTGCCGGTCCTCAAGGCACAGAAGCAGGCCGAGCTCAATTTGCTGCTGAACGGCTCGCTGTCCGGCTACGGCACCCTGGTAAACAACTCCAAGGCGCTGCTTGTCCACGTAAGCAACTTCACTTTGGCCAGCTCCCTTTCGGACCTGCAGTCCGAGTATAGCAACGTCACAACCAACTATGTGACCACGAACTTCACCTCCGCCGGACCCGCCCTAGTGGCGGAGTATGCAAGCGTTCAGTCGGCCTACGCGAAGGTGAACGCGACCTACTCTGCGCTGACCTCCGCGGCCGCCAAGAACACCGCGAAGCTGATGGCCCTGCAGCTGAAGGGCGGAGCGGTATATCCTGCCATTGGGAACCTCGCCTTCGAGCAGGTCAACCTCAACAACGAGATAAACTCTGCAGGGATTAGCAACACGACCTCGCTCAAGAACCGGGAGGCCGCGATATCTGGCGCGCTGTCGGGCTACTCGACTGGAGTGTTCAGCCTTACGGAAGTGGCAAGATCGATAGACGCCCCGATAATTGCGGCCATCGCATCAGCAATGGGCCTGACCTACGCCGGCGCCGTCTCGCTCGCGCCCGCGCTCGGAGCGCTGATATCGCTGATCATAGGAATCGTCGTTTTCGCCGTCGTGGTCGTGATGAGGTCCCGCATGCACAAGCACCACAAGGTCGTGCTGAACGCCAGGACCGCAAAGAACTGGATGATGATATTCGCGCTAATATGGGTGCTGATAGTCATATACGCGCTCGCGACCTACGCCCTGCTTGCGGGGGCCAGCGCATCCGCGCCTTTCAGCTCGTTCAAAGGCGCCTTTGATTCGGCGAAGACAGTCGTCTTCGCGGTGAACGGCACTTCCACCGCGGCAGAGGCATCCTGCATAAGCCAGATGAGCGCCGCCGCCCTGGCAGCGCACAAGAAGGTGGTCACCGCGTCGTTCGCGAACGGCGTATGCAACGCGCAGAACGCCACCGGCACCGTCGATTCGTGCATGAAGCTCTTCGCACAGCGCGGAGAGCCAATAGTCGTGCTGAACGGAGCCGCGCCTTCTGGCATAGGCGTGTATTCCATGTACGGGAGCGCAATGGCTGTCGGAGGAAGCGATTCGCAGATGGCTGCCTGCTATGTATCGTACCTGCTAGGATGATTTGATGGCAAACATGAACGATCCAAAGAACCAGAGAGGCAAGTCAGTGGCGAAGACAGCAAGCAAGGCCAAGGCCACTGCAACGAGCGTTACTGGGCCAATCAGGACAAACCCTCTGCTGAAGCTTACTCTGCTAATTGTCGTTGTCGCTGCGGCGGTATTTGCGCTGTTCTACTTCGTGGTGCTGCCCAGCTCACTGCTGACGGTGCCCTTCACGACCTTCAAGGACAACTACGTCTCCGCGCCGCGCGTCGCGATCCTTGCCAACACCTATTTCAACGGCAACGACTCCGCAGCCAGCCTGCAGTGCTTTGCCAGGGTCGCACAGGTCACCGCGTTCACGAGGAACAGGACGACCATGGACCTTTTTGTGCTAAACAGGACCAACTGCACGTTCTCTCCCGCCGGGGCGGCCTCGCTCAACCTGACGATAAGGCCGATAAGCTACTGCCTTGAAAAGGCGCAATCAGAGCCGAGCATATTCCTTAACTACAGCAGCTCGAACTACACCGTAGTTCGGGCGTACGGGCTGCACGTGTACGGGAATGCCGCTTACATGCAGAGCTGCCCTCTGGCAGTGGACATATCCTGATGGGCTGCCGACTGCGTGAAATAACTTGATATTCCAATATCAAAAGTTCATATAACTTGATATTGAAATATCAAATCATGGGTGATCCGCAGACTCACTTGCTGCCGGCTTCTTTCAAATACTTCTCCTTATCAAGGGTGAAGATGAACAACTTGCCTTTCCTGAACAGCTTAAGGTAACCCTTATTGGTGAGATCGATGAGGTCGGTTCTCGCGGTCTCGTATGTCACGTCGTAGCGCTCCCGCATCTCGCCTATGGAGACGCGTCCGTCGTGCTTGCTCATAGTTATTAGCAAATCGGCCTGACGGAAGTTCAGTTCGGGATTGCTCTCTATGGATTGGAAGATCTTTTTGTTCTCCGCCAAGGTTTTCTCCACGTATTTCTCGAAAGACGAGACTGCGGTGTCAATCGCGTCGAGATTGTACTTCACAAAATAAGTAATGTCATTGCTGTCATTCTCAGCGTAGAGGTAGGCGCGCGTGTATCTCGCTGGCGCCCTGATTATGGCTGTCGAGAGCGCTATATACTCGAAGTTTCCGTAGTTCTGGGTCATCAGGTACCAGTAGAACAGTGCTCTTGCAGTCCTACCGTTTCCGTCATTGAACGGGTGGACGTAGCCGATCATGTAGTGGAGGGTTATGGCCTTGACTATAGGGTGGAGATAGTATGCACTCTCCGTGCCATTTATGAAGTCACAGACCTGATTCAAAAGAATCTCGATGCGCTGATGCGCTGGCGGGATGTAGACAACTTGGAAAGGGTCGTCCCTGGCGAACAGCTTGACATCGTCAGAGATGCGGAATGTGCCCTCGTAGCTTTTTTCATCCAAGGCGTCCTTTGTTATGGTACTGTGGACCTCCTTTATGAAATCCAGCGTCAACTTCTGGTTCTGCTCCACTTTCTTCTTTATATACAAGAGCGTCAAGTAATTGTTGAGTATCATGCGCTCCGAATTGTTGCGCGGCGTGCGTCTCTCCCTTAGCATCTGTTTGGCGGCCACTCTTGTGGTCGATGCGCCCTCGAGTTGACTTGACGCAATCGCCTCCTCCATCAGCGAGTTCACAAGGTACTTCTTCTTAAGTTCAAGTCCGGGCAATTGCGATTCCATGTCGCGAATCTTTCCCCCAACGCGCATGTCAAGGTCGTGGAGCATCTTCTCAGTGGCAGGGGTCTGCACATAGCGCAGGGTAGTACCATTGAGTTTGATTGGCCTGATGTTCATACTTCTGGACAGCTTAACGAGACCCCAAAGCAGTTTGAGATCTACTCCTTTGAACCTGCCATCTACAGCAAGCTCATCCCAATGCAGATATTCTCTGTTTACGATCTGCACGTAGGGGTTCAACGCGCTGACAGAGCCGTAGTTTTCAGCCACAAGCTTGTTTACCTCGTCCTCATTAGGAGGACGCTCAGGAATTCTCATGCGTCGGCACCCGGTGTCTAATCTACTTACGCGAGCTAATTTATTAAATTAACTACTAATTTAGTACATATTAGTATTCATTAGTAGTTGCTTTTGTCGTGTTTTCATCCTTTCTCCTCCAATAAGTTCGCAATAATCTGATAACTACTAATTTAGTACATATTAGTATTCATTAGTAGTTGCTTTTGTCGTGTTTTCATACCGTTCGAGCAGAAAAAGATGCCCGATATGTCTGATGACTTTTCAACAAAAATAGACCAAATCTGCAAAGCCATGCCGAAAGGCCCGGTAAGCGCCTTTGCGGTTCTCTGAAGAAATTGTCTCCATAAACCAGTCCACTGGATTCGGAGCTTTTTCATCACATGCTTTGGGATTCGGAGCTCAGGACTATTGGAAGCCTCTTCTGCTCGTCGAGTATGAAGCGCACCGTCGGAAGGATGTCGCCAGTTCTCTCATAGGCCTCCAGCGCGGAGTAGTACTCCTTGCGCCTTTTCAGCTCGACGTTCACCGGCGTCGCCCCGTTCTTCATGAGCACGTTGTTCAAAAGAAGCCTGCCGACCCTGCCGTTTCCGTCCTCGAACGGGTGGATCATCTCGAACCTGTTGTGGACAACCGCCGCCAGCGTAACAGGAGGGCAATTTGCCCGGTTGGCTAAATACCACTTCTCGAGTTTCTTGAGCCTGGGCACGATCTGCCTCGGGGATGCGCCTTCGTACACTACCTCTCCGGTGCGCGTGTCCACTACCGAAACGCCCTCTGTCCTGAATTCTCCGGCGAAGCTCTTGGATTTTTTGAACGTTATCAAATGAAGCTTTCTGATCAGGTCTGGCGAGAAGTGCTCCTCTGTCCTGCGGACCTCCGCAAACGCGCCGGCAAGGCCCACCGCCTCCGACACGTCGTCTATGTGCCTTCCGCGCAACTGCCTGCCCTCCAGTGCGCTCTCTACGTCCTGCCTGCTGAGCTGCGATCCCTCTATGGCGTTCGTGTCGTATACGAAGGCGGCTGTGAACCTACTCCACTCGCGCTCGGTAAGGTGCGTCTTCAGCTGCTTCCCGCTCGGCTCAAGGGCCCCCAGCAGGCTCTTTTCGTCATCAGATAGCCTTCGCCCGTAAGGATCCTCTATGATCGGAGGCAGCTGCTCTTGGTAGTTTCTCCTTAGCAGCAGCTCTATGGTCGCAGTGTCCATCTCGTCCCACCTGGACGTGTCGTAGCCTGCCACGCCTGCCTTTGCATCCTGTTTCTTAGTCGTCATCAAACGCTTCCTTGTCGATTGCCTTTGCAATGCAAACATATAGAATCCTATTTAAAGGTTCATATGTTTAACTATGTCTATGGGACTTAAAGAAAGGTTCCTGAAAGTCTATGCCGACGTTCCTCTAAGCCTCAGAAGCGAGATAATAGTCGTGCTCGACGGCGAACCAGTAAGCTGGAACGCGGCCTTTTTGGAAGTTAGCAGTGATTCGAAAAACTCCGAAAAGATTCTTAAGAAATTAGAGGAGATGGCGATAATATGAGCGGCAATGGGCAAATAACTTCTGACGAAAAAGAGCTCATAATTGCAAGGCTCAAAGTCTTGCCTAGCAGCCGCATGATTTCAATAGGTTCCCAAGGCAGCTTCTCAAGAGACGAGTTGATTCAGGAAATAGAGAAAAATTCGGCCGTAGGTAAAAAGATCATTGAAGTGCAGATGAAGTTTCTGACCGCTTTCAAACAAGGCAAAATTTACAGAGACCTTGCTGCCAGGTAGTGAATATGCCTGGGACGATTCTCGTCACACGTCCTTCCTTCGATAGGCCAACGCATTATCTGTTCCACTGGAGCAGGCAGTCTTTGGAGTCCGCCAAGGGCCATGCATTCACAGTAGTGACACTTGATAAGGAAAAGGCAAACAAGAAGGAATTTGAGGGTAGAAACGCCAAGCTCTGCCCGGTTCTCGTGTTCTTCAACGGTCACGGCAGCAACACTACAATAACCGGGCACAATTACGACGTTCTTGTAGAAATTGGCAAGAACGATTCTCAATTTAGCGGAAAAGTGGTTTATGCAATATCGTGCGGATCGGCAAGGGAACTCGGCAGATCCATTGTAAGCAAGAAGGCCGTTTCTTTCGTAGGATACGAGGATGATTTTATTTTGCACACCGACAGAAACATGGAGACTCGCCCTCTGGATGACGAATTGGCCAAATACTTCTTGGAGCACTCTCGGGTATTCGTTTCGTCGCTAATGAAAGGAAACACGATAGGCCAGGCCTATGAAAAGGCAAGACGAAACCTTCAGGAAAGATTGACTGACGCAATCCATAACGATCCTACTCTTGCCGCCGACCTTTATTGGGACTATCTCAATTTCGTAGCCCTTGGCGATCTAGACAACAGGATTTAGATCACTTGAATCTGAATCTGTCCTTTCCTTTTCTGGGAATATGTCCTCGAGCTTCCGGTTCGACAGCCTGACCTTTTTCCTCGTTATGTTCCAGTTGTCCGTTCCGCCCTTCTCGAACTCTCCAAGCTCTATGAAGTACCAGCCCTCGCCCTTCATGCGCCACGCGACGAACGTCGGGAAGGCGGAGTTGTCCCTCCAGTAGATGAGCTTTCGGTACTGCTCGCCGTCAAGGGCGAGGCTCGTGCTGTCCCACGCCTTGCACTCGATCGACACGCACCTGCCGCCCTTTACTGCTATGAGGTCGGGGCTTATCGCGTTGACGCCCGAGCCCGCGCTCCTCGTAACAGACCAGCCCTTCCTGTCGAGTATGTTGAGCAATTCGCGCTCGCTCCTTGCCCCTTTGGCATACCTTTGCAGCGGCATCAACCTCCCTTTACGCTATTGCACAGTCAAGGTTAATTAGAATTGGCATGCGATGCGGGCACGCTAACTCTTTTATATTTATTAATGCAAGGTTAATATGGTATTAATATGGTGAAGGCTTTGGTCGAGATAAGCGACGATGCAAACAAGATGCTCATGATAGTAAAGGCAGAATATGGGCTGAAAGACAAATCCCAAGCAATTGACAAAATGGCAGAGGACTACAGGGAGCTTGTATTCAAACCCCGGGTAAAGGCATCATATCTAAAGAGACTAGATAAAATACAGAAAGGGCGTACGATTAAGGTCGGTGGCGTGGAGGACTTTGACAGGCGTTATGGACTTAAGAAGTGATCAAGTGCCCGCCGTCTATGCGCTAGAACTCAGAGAAAGTGTAACGAATATATTTGAAAAACTAGAGAAGAAAGACAAAAGGCAGCTAATAGAGATACGCAAGAAAATTGCTTCCATACTTGAGAATCCAAACAAATTCAAGCCACTGCGCGCTCCCCTTCAAGGCGTGCGCAGGGTGCACGTGATGGGGAGTTTCGTGTTGATATACTCGGTTGTCGAAGAGAAACACACCGTGATTATCGAAGACTACGCGCATCACGACGAGATATATGAGTGAATGTTTTAAGATGGTACAAATGGATAGCATAGTCACAGGGGGATGTGGGTATATCGGTGGCCATCTTACCGACTCACTCGCGGGGTCCGGGGACGAGGTCACTATAATCGACGACATGTCGACCGGAAACTACAGAAATCCAAAGTCCAGGCTTTTGAAGGCAGATCTTCAAATCTCGCAAGTCCTCGACCTTCCGCGCGGGGCCAGGATGTTCCACCTCGCCGCAAACCCGAGCGTTCAAGACTCCATGTCCAATGCTGCCGAGCACTTCGACCGCGACGTCAAGGCCACGCACAACGCCCTGGAGCTGGCCAGGAAGAACGATGCGAAAATGTTCGTGTTTGCTTCCACGTCCGCCGTCTACGGCGAAACCGGCGTAATTCCGACCCCAGAGACAGAGCAAGCATTGCCGATATCGAACTACGCCCTGTTCAAGGTCCTCTCCGAAAGTATGGTCGGCTACTACTCGAGGACCTATGGCCTGCGCGCTGTGACGCTGAGGCTGGCCAACGTCATCGGCGGCAGGGCGAACCACGGTGTGATATGCGACTTCATAAGGAAGCTCGGCACGAATTCCACCGAGCTGGAGATTCTCGGCGACGGCAGGCAGCGGAAGAGCTATGTGTACATCGACGACGTCGTGCGGGCGTTCATGGCGTTCGGCGAGTTCCGCCCCGCCTCCGGATACGACTGCTTCAACATAGGAAGCACTGACTGGGTCGACGTTGAGCAGATAGCTGCCGCAGTGGAGAAGGGCATGGGCCTTGCGCCCAGGCACGTCTACCCTGACAAGACCAGCGGCAGGGGCTGGCCGGGCGACGTAAGGACGATGCTTCTGGACGTGCGGAAGGCCAAGGAAGCAGGCTGGGAGCCCAGGTACGGTTCCGAGGCGGCGTTGGATATGGCCGTCAGTGACGCGCTGGCAATGCCCAAATGACGCGCATTATTGGCGCTACTGTTCGATTTTTTATGAAAATTAGTTCAGCATTCCCGTATGGAAATTTTCCATACTGAATGCTAATACGCGTTTATTCGCGCTTTTCCGTCTGCAGTACCGTCTCCACTTTCTCCATGTAGTAATCCGGTTTCGGCGTCAGGTGCCTTTCCACAAATTTGCTGATCCTGCCCATGTGGTCACCAGACTTTTCAGTTCTCTGTGGCGCTTGCGCTGCGTCTTGTGTTTTTTCCATTCTTTATCACCGATATCCTTATGATTCCCGTGATTATTATTTATTTGCCTGGCACCTGGTGGAATGGCATGCGTCGTTGCCTGCTTCGTTGATATACGTGGCAAGGACGTAGAAAACACTTATAAACCTTGCTTGACATGATTATACCATAGCATACAGCTTAACGCACAATGGTGCAGGATATGTCAACTCACGTTTCACCCGATTTCTGTCGAAATGGCCGCTCGCGCAGAGCTTGAAGACATCTCCTTATAGCTGTAGCTAGACTACAGTGGTAAAAGTGCAGCAGGAAAGGAAAGACTACGCAAGAGCGAAACGCACTACAGGCATATTGGAAACGCTCAAGAACGGGACAGTGATAGTGGAGGGAAAGCACGACATAAGGGCTTTGCGTCCGCTAGGAATCGAAGCCCTGACGTATTCTCAGCTCTATACATCCCTGCCCAGCGCGAGCAAGACGGTCTACGTTCTCACGGACGCCGACAAGGGAGGGGAGGAGAAGAAGCAGAAGATAATGGCAATGCTTTTGGAATCGGGCAATGGCTATGTCATTGATGATTCGCTAGGGAAGAGGCTTCTTAGGACGCTGAATTCCACTTGCGTGGAGCAGGTCTTAGGTCCGATAACTGAGATAATGGAAACTGTGACGGATGGGAAAAGGATAGAAGAGAGAAGGGAAAAAAGAATTGAAAACAAGAATAGAAGTGAATCATATGGCGAAAACATATTTGGACATAGTAAAATACATGGTGGTTGCGAAGTTCAGCATCGATGGGTTGGTGGACAAGCCTGACATCATAGGCGCGGTCTTTGGACAGACCGAGGGACTGCTGGGAGACCAGCTGGACCTGCGAGAGCTGCAGAAGAGCGGAAAGATAGGAAGGATAGAGATAGACGTCAACCAGTCCGGGAGCAAGACCTTCGGAAAGCTGCTGCTGCCTGCGTCACTCGACAGGGTAGAGACGTGCATCCTCGGCGCGGCCGTTGAATCGGTCGACAGGGTCGGGCCGTTCGAGGCGTCTTTCGCGGTAGACCGCGTGGAGGACACCAGGGCCGAGAAGAGGAGGAAGATACTCGACAGGGCGAAGAGCCTGATCAAGCAGCTGCTCAGCACCGAGATACCAGACAGCAAGGAGCTGGCCGAGATGGTTCAGAACGAGGTCAAGGCGAGCGAGATCGGGACGTACGGGCCCGAGAACCTGCCTGCGGGACCCGAGGTCGGCAAGGGCAACGAGGTCATAATAGTAGAAGGCAGGGCTGACGTCATAACCCTCCTTAAGAACGACGTCACCAACGCGATAGCGGTCGGCGGCGCCACCTCGAACATACCTAAAAGCATAATCGATTTGGCGAACGAGAAGGAGATAACCGTCTTCGTTGACGGAGACCGCGGAGGAAACCTAGTCATAAGGTCCCTGCTGAACGTGCTTGAGATAGACTACGTGGCGAGGGCCCCCGACGGGAAGGAGGTCGAGGAGCTCGCGAGGAAGGAGATAATCAAGGCGCTCAGGACTAAGGTGCCCCTTGACCAGTATCTCGGGCTTGACAAGGCCCAGAAGCAGCAGGCCGCGACGAACAGGAAGGAGCGCGAGATGCAGCAGCACTCGACGAACTTCCGCGAGCAGAACAGGGACCGCGAGAGGGAGCACGAGCGGGACAGGGAACGCCAGAGGGAACAGGTGCCGATAAGGCCGCAGGCCCCGCAGATGCCTTCGCAGAGCGCGCCTTTCCACCGCGGGCAGGCTCTGCCCGACGGCCAGAGCGACGAGGACTTCAACATCTCCGAGAAGCCTTTCATAAAAGACCTCAGGGCCGACGCTCCAGACGACGAGGCGGAGAACGACGGCAGACTGCAGACGATGGAACCGTCCCAGATCGAGCCGCGCGAGGAGCAGGCGAAGCCCATCCTTGAGAGCGTAATCCTGGGCCAGCTGTCGAACGGTCTCTCGGACCTGTCCGGCACGCTGAGGAGCAGGCTGTACGCCCCTGACGGCAACGTGGTGAAGGAGATCCCGATCAGGGAGCTCCTGTCGACCCTGCAGGACACGAGGGGCATCTACGCCATAGTGCTGGACGGAGTGATAACCCAGAGGCTCGTGGAGCTTGCGCTCGAGAGGAACATAAAGGCGATCTACGGCATAAGGGCGAACCCCATGCCGAGAAGGCACCCTGAGCTCATCCTTTACACGAAGGAGCAGGGCAAGATCGAATGAGACTGAAGTATGCTGATGAGGCCATTCTTTATGGCCTCATCCTTCTTCTCTTTGGTAGAAATTCCATAAGCACATTAAATGTCGATTATCACTTATTTTAGTGGTAGTGCGAAGGGAAAGTTCACCGTAACTATAACCAAGGGCAAGATAGCCTTCGTGGCATATTGCCAGGAACTAGGCATAGCGAGCCAAGGCAAGACTGCAAAGGAGGCGAAGAAAAACATATCTGAGACAATCCTCATTTATCTTGAGGAAGCAAAGGGTTCAAAACTTGTAAATCAGTCTCTCCAAACTTCTCGTTTTCAATCCCTTACGTAATCGTATACATCTTCTCTGTTTTTTAGAAATAGGAGTAATATTCGGTTCTCTTCAACCCTGTAAACGAGTCTTTTATTATTTATTCTCAAAAAATAAACGCTCTTGACGTGTCTAAGCGGTTTGCCTACGATTTTGGATTTTTTAAGTTCTTCAAGGACATTCTTAACGCGGTTTACTGCTTCTTTGTCTGCTGCCTTAAACTCCTTATCAAATTCGTTAGTTGAGAAGATTTCCACAGAATCATCTCAGGGAAAATCTGTGTATCTTTTCCTTTCCAGTTTCAATCTTCTTTAATATTTTATTGGCAGCGACGGCGTAGAGCTCCTCATCAGTAAGGCCGTGGAGTTGATCAAACTCGAATAAAGCAAGCCACTGCACGATTTCGTGAATATTTTTGTGCTCATCTTGCATATTTGTTAAACAATGCCGATGCCCTGACTTACGATGCGCTTAAGGCTTTTGCTCGGCATTCTTTTTGACTCATCAGTGGTTTTCCACCATAAACATAATCGTTTACCCTATCCGCAACGATTAAGGCTTTCATGCTTTCACAGCGCGTCAGGATTGTCGGATATCGCTTCCACTGGCTTCTCGTTGAGCCTCGGGACCATCCTCCTTCTCGCCAGGCTCGCGTACTGCTGCGTGTAGCGCATGTCGAAGTCGCGGATGCCTAGGCTTCCTTGAAGCACGCTGGTTATTTTGGTCTGCGTTATCTCGATGCCGTCGAGAGACGACTTCATCATGCCAACGAAATTCTTAAGCCTGTCTGCCTTCTCGAAGCTGCCTATCACGAGCATGCCCTTAGGGCTCGGTATGTCGCACATGAACACGCACTCGTTCTCCATTTTTTCGTACTCCTTGATCAGCCTCATGAACCAGGCGTCCTTGGCCCCGTCGAACGACTTGGCATTGGTCGCCTTGATCTTGAAAAGGACGTTGATGGTGCTCTTCGGCTTCGTTTCGTAGTAAGTGATGCGCCTGAGTATGCCCGTCCGAACAAGCCTGTCGTACGCGTAGAGCATCTGCGCCGGGCCCTGGTTTGCCTTCCTGCCTATGTCGCTGAAGGTCTTCCTTCCGCTTTCGTTAAGTCCGAGCAGCAGGTTCTTGTACGAATCGAATATGTCGAACTTGCCTATGAGCTTGGCGTTGACAGGGAAGAAGCCGAATATCCCCCAGACGCGGTTCGTGTACGTGGTCATGTTCTGCTTGTCCAACTTCTTCGAGAAGCCGTCCGTGAATTCCAGCGCCTCCTCGTAGCTCCTCGCCACGGCGTAGATGATGAGGTCGTAATCCCCGTCGAGCCTGGCGGCGAACTGCGGCGCGTCGAAGGCGCTTAGCGCGGCGCGTATGATCTCGTCGCCAGGGGGCTTGCCTGCGAACTTGACGAGCACCATGTACTCGCCGAACCCCGCAACAGGGAGCTCCTCCATGGTGGCCTCGGCTATGATGCCCCTCTTGGTCTGCATCCTTGCCCTCTTTATGAACTCCCATTTCCACAGGTTGCTTATGTTTATCTCGGGAACGAACTTCAGCCCGTACTCCGATGTAACGCTGTTGAACAGGCCGTATGCGCTGCTGCGGGCGCCCCCCACGCTGCTCATAAGGGTCTTCATGCTGATGCGTGCGTCTATTCCAAGCTGCCTAATCACCTTGCACTTGATGTCCTGACCTGGATTTTCCGCCACGCACTCTCCACACAAACTACGAAACGAATATTATTATTGCTTTTCCGCCGCCTATATGCTGACTCCGAAGTACGCCCTGGCGAAAGTGCCGAAGATTATCGTCACAAAAGCAGCGCCGAGCGATATCGCCAGCATCTCAAGCGACCTTCTCCTTATGCTTGTGCCGCTAATTATCCCGACTAGGGCCGACGCGGCCACGAGCGCAACGCTGACGAGCACGACTGACGAGACCGTCCCCTCAACGCCTTTTAGGCCGAGAAGGAAAGGCAGCACCGCGATCAGCGCGCCGAGGAAGTAGTACGCGCCGCAGTGCAACGCCGCCGTCCTAGGAGACGGCGCTTCATTCGCATCGGCCTTGGCGTTGCCCGCGCCCTCGACGAGATTCTGCGACTTCGCCGAGAGGTAAACCCCTCCCGCCATTGACAGCGTGCCCGAGATTCCCGCTATCAGGCCAATTATGACTATGATCATGCTGCTGGTCGCCACGGTGGCAAGGCCCGCGATGACCGCGAGTATCTCGACAAGCCCGTCGTTGAGGCCCAGTATCGTCGACTCGAGGTACCCGAGCCTGCTCTTGTACTTCTCAACCTCCGCCGTCAGCGCCCTCTCGTGGCCTTCCTCCTCCGCTATTATGCCCTTGACGTAGGCAGAGCCCTTGACTGTGAGTCCGCCCGCCTTTAGCATCCGCTTGTAGCTCGCAATTCCGCTGATTTCGTTGACTTCCAATGCCCTCGTGACGAAGCCCACGCCCATAACGCGCCTTGCAAAAACCATGATTTTGGCGCGAAGGCCGGTAGCGACCGACGGGCCGATGTCGTCGCCGTCCTTGCCGAGTACGGACCTCCAGATGCGGATGTGCCCTGCCTCCTCGGCCGCGAGCCCTTTTAGCATGCGCTTAAGCGAGGGGTCGCTTTCGCCGTCGGCCAGCGCGGAATAGACGGCATTGTCGAGTATCTCGCCTTTCAGCAGGTTCCTTTCCATCTTTCTTTTGTCCACCCTCCCGCCCGTGTATAAGCCCTTATAACTTTTACATGAGTATTGCGGATATGGATTTATTAAGGCTGTTCGGGTGGAAGCACCAGTCATACTCCGGCAGCTCGTCGTATCTGTACGTCGAGGACCTGCTGAGGCGGCAGAAGAACCTGCTAATAGTGTCGCCGTTCATTGACGGCTACTACGCAAGGTATCTCCTGAGCCATTCGCACGGCAAGAACATAAGGATAATATCCTCATCGATGCAGGACGATGCGGCAAAGCTGCTAAGGAACACAGACCTTAGGCCCGCTCTCGGTTTCGCATCGGCGGTCTTCGTTGCAAACGTTGCGTTCTTCCTCCTCGGTTGGCAGTTCATTGCGTTCGCTGCGCTGTCGTCCATTGCCGCGGCAGCGTTCATCGCTCTCTCATTCAAGAAGCACAGCGGAATAACCGTGAAGGTGCCGAAGTCCTTCGTGCACGCCAAAATGTACATAGGTGACGACCTGGCCATAGAGGGGTCGGCGAACCTGACTTACGCGGGAATGCACAAGAACGTCGAGCACGTGGAGGTAATAACCGACAGGGCAAGGGTTGCGGAGCTAAGAAGGCAGTTTATCGAACTCTGGAACTCTGAATGATCGGGCACTTATTTAAACGTTGTTTGCGTTAGACTAGAGATGGTTGCGATGATAGCGCTCGGTGATATGGCCCCTGATTTCGATCTTAGCGGTTCTGATGGGAAAAGGCACACGCTCGGCGAGTTCAAAGGAAGGCGCTTGGTTCTTTACTTCTATCCGAAGGACGGGACCCCCGGCTGCACTACGGAAGCGTGCAGCTTTAGGGACTCCAATGACGCCATCCGGGCTCTTGGCGCGGAGGTCGTCGGAATAAGCAAGGACACAATCGAGTCGCACGGAAGATTCAGGGAGAAACAGGGGCTCAATTTCCTTCTGCTTTCCGACACGGACAGCAAGACGATCAAGGCCTACGACGCATACGGGCCAGGCCTGTTTGGCATGGGCACGCTTAGGAAAACTTACATTGTCGACAGATCTGGAAAGATTGTGAAGATTTATGAAAAAGTAAGGCCTGACGGCCACGCTCAGGAGATAATAGAATTTCTCAAGAGCCCGAAATGATTTTATGAGTGAGATGATGGCAGTGAAACACGATACTCTTGGAACAAATGTGATACCGAAAAGATATTTCGTGGAGTTCGATACCAGTTTGAAGACCTTCAAATTTGGTGGCAAAGAGAAAATAGAGGTTGCCGTTAGCGAACCTACCTATCGAATAGAACTCAACGCGGCAGAGCTCACGATAAAAGAAGCGATCGTCGAAAGTAGAGGAGTAGCGCAGAAAGCTACCGTCTCCTTAGACAAGAAGAATGAAAGAGCCATATTGAGAATCAAAAGCAAGGTGCGTGGCGATGTCACCATATCCCTGTGTTTTGCCGGTGTCAACAATGACAAGATGTATGGATTTTACAAGAGCAAATACCTGGCGGGAGGCAAGGTGTGCTATCTTCTCTCGACACAATTCGAGCCTGCTGACGCGAGGCACGCGTTCCCTTGTTTTGATGAGCCTGCGTTCAAAGCGAAGTTCGATGTATCTGTCGTAGCTGACGCGGGGCTCGAATGCGTATCAAACATGCCCATTCGGAATGAGGAGCTGCTCAAAAGGGGCAGGAAACGCATAAGCTTCTTCACTACACCGAGAATGTCTACATATCTCGTGTATCTCGGGGTAGGAGACTTCGACCGCGTAGAGGGCAAGCTCGGCAAGTTGAAGATAAGCGTGCTGACGACGAAAGGCAAGAAAAACCTGGCTGTGCTGGCGCTTGACTACGCGAAGAAGTTCGTCAAGCATCACGAAAACTATTTCGGGATAAAGTACGCACTTCCAAAGCTTGACCTGCTGGCCATACCTGATTTCGCCGCGGGCGCGATGGAAAACTGGGGCGCAATAACCTTCAGAGAGACGGATATCCTTGGCGATGAGGGATCTGCAGTAGCATCCAAGCAAGGCATAGCCATTACAATCGCCCACGAGCTCGCCCACCAGTGGTTCGGAGACCTTGTAACGATGGAATGGTGGGACGACCTGTGGCTCAACGAGAGCTTCGCCACGTACATGAGCTACAAGGCCATACAGGCAGTCATACCCGAGTGGGACATGATGACACAGTATCTCAATGACGAAGTCGGGGGAGCGTTAGGCGCGGACCAGTTGAAGTCGACGCAGCCGATAAGCACGAGGGTGAACGATCCTGAGGAAATGAATGAGGCATTCAACCCCGAGATAACCTACGCCAAAGGCGGTGCTGTTCTTGAGATGATTGAAGACTACGTCGGCAGTAGGGTGTTCAGGAATGGGCTCCACGAATTTCTAAATGCACACAAGTTCGGCAACGCCACCAAGTATGACCTATGGAGATCTATCGATGACGCTTCAGAGAAAGCAGGTAAGCGGACACTTGTCGAAAAGATGGCCGCGAAGTGGATAGAGAAGCCAGGTTACCCTGTGGTTGTCGTGTCGCGCTCAGAAAAAGGATTTGCGCTGCGGCAGAATCGCTTCTGCATAAGCGCCGAAGACAAGGCTTCGAGCGATTGGCACATACCTGTGCACTATATTACTGACAGAAAATCAGAAGGCAAGTTCCTGATGGCGGGCAGCACCCATAGTATTAATTCAGCAGACGTGGCCGAAGCTGAATGGGTGAAGCTCAATATTGGCCAGAAGGGCTTCTATCGCATAAGATACGAAAGTGAAATGCTTGACAAACTTGGAGAGGCAATAAGAGACGGAAGACTTAGTTCAATCGATGCGTGGGGCATCGAAGGTGACTTGTTCAGCTTTGTTCGGTCCGGAAGGTTTGTCGTCGATGATTACCTGCGCTTCGTGCGGAAATATTGTTTCGATTGCGGCTATCCCGCGGACAGCAGGATACTTGCCCATCTCGGCTGGCTTCACAATATGCTGTACAATACTCCACTTGTGGACTCCGCCAGGGAGCCGCTCGTCTCGTACTCGCGCGGCCTGCTCAAGAGGCTAGGCGTTGAAAGAAAGCGCGGAGAAAAGAACGAATGCGCTTTGTTGAGGAGCTCTGCCTTACTTAATCTTTGAAGCGCTGGTTACTCATACACTATAGAACTGGCAAACAAAATGTTTAGTGCCTTCATGAGCGGTCTCGCCTATCTGGACAAGAACCTAAGATTTGCTGTCTACCG
>CABMGC010000022.1 GCA_902385515.1 uncultured archaeon | reverse complement strand
TCCGCGGCGCGATAAACGACCTCGACATGATAATCGACGGCAGCCCGAATTCCATCGAGGTGCTCGGAATAAGGAACCACAAGCTAGAGGTCTTCCGCGTGCTCGACAAGATATTCACAAGCAAAAACTTCACGATCGCAAAAGGCGCGGTGGACACCGGGGACGTCAGCCTCGACATGCTGATGAACTGGGTGGAGGAGAACATCCCCACGCGCTACCTGACCAAGCAGGCCGTCGGAAAGGCGTACGAGGAGCTGGTGTTCGCCAGCAGGTTCCTCGAGAGCGCAGAGAGGAACAGGTATTACGGCTACCTCAAGTACGCGTCGGTGGGGATGTCGGCCGGCGTGTCGCTGTCGAACGCGGGGCCCGTCAGGTATCTGCTTCCCTACTCGTTCCCGGCGAAGATAAAGTACTTCAGCGTCACGAAGGAGAAGAGAGGCATTCAGGGAAAGATAGCAAGCAGGTTCTCCCCGTTCCTCCACACCAACAAGAGGGAGATAATACAGTCGTACCTGCCCCTGTTCAGGCAGATGTACGAGAAGGGCGACGACGCGGGGCGCGAGAAGGTCAACGCAGTGCTCCAGGCGCTCGAGTTCGAGAAAGACGAGATCGCGCACATAAGCAAGGGCTGACCTGCTTAGGGAATAACGCGAATCGTTATATAGGTCCAAAACAAAATCAACACATATGCCTATTACTACAGTGGGGCATGCGCCCCGACTTCAAGATGTGCCCGAACTCGACTCCTCTCATCTCGAGCTCCTCTGGCGGCCTGACGGCGTGATCGACCTGGGCGAGATGCCTAGCATGGTCACCGTGCTGGACTGCCTTAGGAAAGTCGAGCGGGCGTCTTGCGAGGCAGGACGCACGGACCCTGATTCCGTGGCCTTCACGGTCAAGGGCAGGCGGCACGCGCTCTCAAAGAAGGACTGTGGCGGCTCCGAACGCGTTTGGGTACGAAGGAGTGCGAATCCAGATTCAGAGGGCTTTTCACGCTCCGAAGGCTACTCAGAGTATTATCTGGACCGCCTCTGAGCATTGCGGCGCGCACTCAGTCCAGCCGAATTTCCATTGCGAGAACCGGTTGCTCGATGCCGAAGTTTGCCAGCACCTCCGGGTGGATTTCGCCAATGACCCCTATCTCTTTACCGTTGAACATTACGGCCGCGCACCTGCCGTCTATGAAGCCGCCGTGGCTCTGGCCTTTTATTGCAAAGCCGATGCCGATAGCTTTTCCCAGCGCCTCGAGGTCCGCCTTCATGTCGTTGAAGTTGACCTTCGTGTCGCATGACACCGCAGCAAGCCTGTACGACTCCTCAGGCGCTTCCCCGTTCAACCCGAACGCCATGTCGAGCTCGAACATCTTCTGAGGAAGCCTGTCGTGGGTGGACTTCGCCAGGCACCTGAGCAGCGACGGAACCAGCCACGTCCTCATCATGGTCGCTATTTCCGTCTTCGGATTCGACAGCTTTATGTGGCCGGTCTCTTCCAGTCCCATGAGCTTGAAGTTGTCCTTTGCATTGGTGAGATAGGAGTTCATCATCTCACCGTAGCCCAGGCCTATGATGGCCTCGCTCACGTGCGACCTCGTTACCGTATCTAGGTCCGGGTTGCCGGGCGCCCCAGACAGCACGGGCGCCGGCCTTATGTAGTCGTAGCCGTAGGCTATCGCGACGTCCTCTATTACGTCCTGTTCGTCGATTATGTCGAGCCTGTAGGGGGGCACCTTGAAGTGGACGCGCTTTCCCACGAGACCCGCCTCGTAGCCCATCTTGTTCGCAAGGAGTATGACGTTGTTGAATCCTATCCTGACGCCTATCTCCCTCTCGAGCTGGTCCAAGGGGATCGTGATCTTCCTGCTCTCCATCGCAGGCAGAAGGCCCGCCTCGTCGACGTAGTTGACCTTCACGCAGTAGACTTCGAATTTCATGTCCAAAAAGTTGGCCGCGAGCACGTCCGCGACCTTCTCGACGGCATGCCTTGAAGAGCCGGTTATGTCGACAAGCATGCTCTGCGTTGCCTTCGTCACCCTTGTCCTCTCGGAGTTTATCACCGGGATCAGGGCCATGGTCCCTGTCGAGTCCTTGAGCGCGACGTACCTTCCTCCGCTCGCAGCGGAGAGTTTTCCGTAGCGAACGCCCTTCTCTTCCTTTGCGACAACCTCCGAGTACCTAGCCTTCTTTGCCTTGTTCAGCGGCACGAACTCGTCCTCCTTGAATGCGTCGTAGTAGAACGGCGGCCTCACGTCGCGCAAATCGTGCAGGCCGATCGCCAGCTTCTCCCTGCGCCTTCCGTAGTTCTCGCTGAGCTTGTCCGTGAAGTTTATTATGTCCTTGAGTTCGTCTTCGCCGAGGCGCATGCCCCTTACCGCCATGGCTGCAACGAAAGGCCGCTTGGCCTTGACGTAGCTGCCGACGTTTATGGTGAAATCCTTCTCTGCGGGCCTGACGTCGTAGCCAAAGCTCCTGCTTCTCCGCATCATGTACCGTATCGCCCTTGCCAGGCCTACCGTGCTGATTATGTCCGGTCTGTTGGCCTTGAACTCGATGTCCATCTCGGTTGCGCTCTCCCTCTTTATCGCAAGGCCGAGATTGCCTATGTTCTTCACAAGTTCCCTGTCGCCTATCTTGAAGCCCAGCGCCTTGTGCAGGTGTTTTCTGTTGTAAGTGGATACTGGCATGCGTTCACCCTTCACCTTATGGTCATCTTCCTCATCCAGCCGGCGCTTGCGCCGTACAGGTCTGCTATGTTGCCGATGTTCTTGTCCTTCACCAGGAGCAGCCTCTCTACGCCGAGCCCCCAGGCAAGGACGGTTATCTTCTTGCGGGCTATCCCAGTTATCTCCCTTCTCAGTATGCCCGCGCCGGCGCTCTCCAGCCATTCGTTGCCGCGTTGTATCTCGACCGTGACCCCCGGCTCCACGAACGGGTAGTATGAGGGCTTGAAGCGTATCTTCAGCCCGATGCCCGCGTATAGCTTTATCAGCGTGTCGAACAGGTTCGCCATGGTAAGCCCGTTGCCTATTATTATGCCGTCTGACTGGTAGAAGTCGGCGAGGTGCTTGTAGTCGATGTTCTCGTTCCTAAAAGTCCTTCCGATGGTGAATAGCTTGATCGGCAGCTCGTAGCTGCCAAGGCCCTTTTCTATGTTGCTGAGTATCTGGTGTACGTGCCTGCCGGTGACGCTCGTGGTCTGCGTCCGCGGCACGGCCTGCATGGCAAACTCCTCCGACCAATTTGCGTGCCAGGCCATCTCGTGTG
>CABMGC010000021.1 GCA_902385515.1 uncultured archaeon | reverse complement strand
TTTATCGTAATTACCGCCTTGTCGACTCCGCGTTTGCTTATGTCGTAGCCGGAAAGAGTCAGGACCCTCACGTCCGGCAGCTCGCTCGCTACGGCCGACATCAGCATTGTTTTGCCGGTGCCCGGCGGGCCGAACATGAGTATCCCCCTGATGTTTCCGATGTCGTACTTCTTCACAAGGTCGGGATGCATTATCGGTATCTCCACCGCCTCGTGCAGCGCCCTCTTCGCATCGTCGAGTCCTATGACGTCGTCGATCTTCATCTTCTCCTCGTTTTCCACCGGCACTTCGGGATGCGCGCGCCTCTCGTAGTCGATTTTGAAGGTGTTGTACTCCTCAAGCTGTGAGAGCGACGTCGACGGCTTGGTCGACTTTATGACCGAGACTATGTCCTGCATTCTTATTATCAGGACCGCATGCCTCAGTATCGCCTGCTCGCCAACCTGCCTTCCGACTTCCTCGCAGACGTTCTTGATGTCGGCTCCGGTGTACCTTACGGTCAGCGACGCGAGCTTGTCGAAGTCTATGCCCTTGTCCACCGGGAGGGAGACGAGGTAGTGCCGAAATATTTCCGACCTCGCCTTCTGGTCGGGCAGGGGCATGTAGAGTATCTTATCGAAGCGGCCCGGCCTCATTATCGCAGGGTCTAGCATCTGCGGCGTGTTCGTGGCGCCGACTATGACCACGTCGGAGAGCTTCTGGAAGCCGTCCATCTCGCTCAGAAGGGCCGACAGCAGTTCCTTTACGGATTCGCTCGACTGGCTCTCCCTTCTTGTCGCTATGCTGTCCAGTTCGTCGAAGAAAAGCACGCACGGCGCGTTCTTCTTTGCGGTCGCGAATATCTTGCCGAGGGCTATCGAGCTTGAGCCCGGAGCGGACGAGAGCAGCGACGAGCCGCTCACGTAGAAGAAGCTGGCCCTTATCTCGTTGGCGAGGGCCCTCATTATCAGCGTCTTGCCCGTTCCAGGAGGCCCGAAAAGAAGAATGCCCTTTGCGGGCTTGACCCCGTAGGCGCCGGCTATCTCCCTGTGCTCGATAGGCGCCAGTATGGCGTTGCGCAGCTCCTTCTTAGTCTCCTCGTAGCCGGCCACGTCGTTGAGCGTCTCCTTCGAGCCCTTGGTCAAGTCCTCGAACGCAACCCCGAATTTGCCCAGAATATCCTGCTTCATCACGTCAAGTGCCATGACCACGTCTATGTTGGACGCCTCCAGCGAAAACAGGAAGATCGGCGTTGCGAGGAAGCTTATGATTATTAGCGGGTTGAAGCCAGTGACTTCCAGCCTTGAAAAAGCAAAGTACGAGAAGAGCAGTATCACTCCGAAAAGGCTGGCCAGCGCCCCCTTGTAGGATGACCTGCTCTTTATCGCATAGTTGCTTATGGTAAACACCACGAACAGCCACAGGCACATCTGCAGGGCGGTGAACGGAAGCTGGTTCGCGAAACTCGCTATCGCAAAATAGAACATGTCGAACAGGTAGCTGGCTGCCGCGGGGCTGAAGAGCTCCCTTAGCGCGGAAGATGAAGCCCCCAGTATGTTGTCGATGCTTGTCACCGGCTTTGAGGGAATCAGGTACGTGGCGTAAGGCTCGGCGGCTATCTGGGCGTGAATCTGATTTGCGTTGTAGACTATCGGACCTGAGAGTGCGATTCCTGTGAGGCCGGAGACCATTACTGAAACGGTTATCACCGCCACCGCAATTACCGCCCCGCGCTTGAATCCGAGGACCAGTATCGAGATTATGAAAGCAGGTATTACGAGCAGGTAACCGAGGTACGACAGGGACAGGAAAACCAGGGCATAGGCGTAGGTTATCGTCCGGTAGTGCTTGTAGCCCAGCATCATCGATATGCTTATTATTATCGTGAAAAGCCACACCAGCAGGGGGGCCTGATAGACCAGCATCGGCAGGGACGAGAGCAAAAAGGACATCAGCCCCAGCAGGGGGTGGATCATCGTAAGGGCGAAGACGACTAGTATGAGCGGGAGCAGGAAGTACCACGGAAGGAACGGGAACGCCACAGCAGTGCTTGCGAGCGCAAAGGACGTCACCAGGGCGTCCTGGAAGTTCTTGTTTCCGACCAGCTGCCTGACAAGGTCCTTTAGCCAGTATATTGAAAGCGGCGTAAGTTTGCTTCTCAGCCTTCCTGCCGTTGTTCCAGTTTCCAAGCCCTTGTCACCCTCTCAAAACGTCAGAACAGTAGCCCGCCTTGACGTTAGGACCGAGCATATTTCTTAAACCCTGTATAGCTATATTAATATTCTTTAATTCCATAATAAATCACCCGCTGTAGCTCAATGGCAGAGCGATCGGCTGTAGTTTGTCACTTCTTTGAAGCGAAAAGAAGATACCGATAGGTTGGGTTTTCGAATAACCCCATCGGGAATGATTTTTGGCGATCTTGTGGATTCGTCTGTCTTGATAGGTTTTGTTGCGGGGTTCATTACGACGTTCTCGTACGTGCCGCAGCTGATAAAGGTGATGAGGACCAAATCCGCCAAGGACCTTTCCTATGGATGGCTGTCGATGACGGGGGTCGGCTTCGTCTGCTGGAATTACTATGCCTACAATCTCGTGCCGAAGTCCGTGCCCATGCTGCTGTTCAACACCGTATCCCTCTGTTTCGTGATGGCCCTGCTGGTGCTGAAATCAAGATATAAGTAAGTTGCGAATCAAATAGTATCTGCGGACAGGCCTTGGTAGTGTAGTGGACCAGCATACGACCCTGTCACGGTTGTGACCCGGGTTCGAATCCCGGCCAAGGCGTTCCGTGCCTTTGTCCGTTTGCTATTTAAAACGTTAATGCGAGATGATTTCGATGCCGAGCAAGAGAAAGCAAAAACGCAAGGCCTACGGGGAATTCACCGAGGGCGACTGGAACGCGTGGGGCGAGCGCTTCGGCAAGAGGATGGAGAAGAGCGCGAGCGCGTTCGGGGAGGAAATGTCCGACGCAGGAAGCAGGTTCGGCAGGCACGTGCAGAAGGAGTGGTGGGCCAGGACCTTCGGCGCAATAGGCCCGCTGATCACGAGCGTCGTCGGAATACTGTTTTTCGCAATAGGCATAGTCGTCATAAATTTCGTCAACTACTTCCTCGGAAGCACGTTCGTGGCGGCGGTGGCCAAATTCCTGTTCGACAACATCTACCTATTCTTCGCCATATTCGTTTTTTCAAGCTACAAGGGATACCTCTCAGTCGTGCACAAAATGGCATACGAACTGCTGTCTCCGATACTTGTAGGAGTCAGCTTTGCAATCGCCTTCTGGTCGGCGGGCTGGGTGCTGCGTCTAATAAACACCGTGCCAAAAGTCGCCCTCATAGGCCAGATATCTGAGTTCTTTTTTGCTGAGATGGCGACGATACTTCTGGTCGTGATAGTGCTGGGCTACGTTTTCGTTGTTGCAAAAAGGCTCGTCTTCGGAAGCAGGATCGGAAAGGAATACTTTTGAGGGAAAGTCGTGCCTGCCAGCATAATTTAGCTAAGACGGGATGAAAGATGATATCATGCTATACGACGCCATAATCAGCAGGCTGAAGTTCCTCTCGAACGATGAGAATCGCGAGGGGATGGCGAGATTCGGCATACGCACGGAGAACGCGTACGGCGTGTCAGTAACCGAACTCCGCAAGATTGCAAGGCTCACCGACCCGAGCCACGATCTTGCGCTGAGACTGTGGTCCTCAGGCATACACGAGGCCAGGATACTTGCCGCTTTCCTGGACGAACCCGATAAGGTAACCGAGCGACAGATGGACGCGTGGGTCCGTGATTTCGATTCGTGGGACGTGTGCGATCAGGTCTGCGGAAACCTTTTTGACAAGACAGAGTTCGCCCAGAAGAAGGCTTTCGAATGGAGCCACGAGAAGGATGAGTTCGTAAAAAGGGCAGGTTTCGTAATGATGGCCGCGATAGCTGTCCACGACAAGACCGCAGACGACAAGGACCTCGAAAGGTTCCTGCCCGTAATAAAAAGGGAGTGCACAGACGAAAGAAACTACGTGAAAAAGGCGGTGAACTGGGCCCTGAGGCAGATCGGAAACCGCGACGCAAACCTTATCCGGCTTGCGCTGAAAGCTGCCGAGGAGATAAGCAAGGTCGACTCCCCTGCGGCAAAATGGATCGCCTCTGACGCCATACGGGAACTTGAAAGGAAAAAGTTTTCCTGATCGCCTTCTGCGCACTTGTCAGAGCTTGCCGCCAAAAGGCAGGGCGTACCTCGACTTGTCCTTGAAGGCAAATATCCCCTCGATGCTAGTGCCGAAGAATCTTGCCAGCTTGAACGCCAGTTCCAGCGATGGGCTGTAGCGTCCGGCCTCAACGGCAATTATCGTCTGCCTTGTCACGCCGACCCTGCCCGCAAGCTCGTCCTGCGTGAGATTGCGCTTGGCCCTCCATACCCTGAGCTGGTTGGTCACCTCCGAGCTGCGCTTCGGATGCTTGCCTATCGCTATGCCCGCAAATCCGGCGTAATTCTTTTTGCGCGCCAAAGGTATCACGTCAATCTTATGTTACATAATGTCATATAAACATTACTTACTGGGCACGAAAATCCGCAAGCCGCGCCATGACGCCACAAAAGGGTATGAAAGTAAAATGAACGCGCAATCCTGCTTAAAAATCTTAACCGCAAACGTTACACAGGTGCGGTTATGAGAGAAAACTATGAACGTCCGGCTGCGATTAGCGAAAGGCATTCGCTCACAGTCAACGACATAATGAGCTCTCCGGTAGTGACCGCCGGAGAAAAGACCAGCGTAAGGGACATAGCTAAGGCGATGAACAAACACAAGATCGACGCCATAGTCATAACGAACAAGAACAACGAGCCCATAGGGGTCGTCACTGGAGGGGACATAGTCAAGAAGCTGGTGTCAAAGACGCGGAACCTGCTGTTTTCGAAGGCCAAGCACATAATGAGCAGGCCGGTAGTGACGATAAAGAAGCATGTCAAGCTCGAGGATGCGGCAAGATACATGGCGGGCAACAGGATAAAGAAGCTCTGCGTAGTGGACGATTCGAACAGGGCGATAGGCATCATAACGTCCTCAGACATAACCAAGAACGCGAGCTACCTTATAGAGGTCCTTGAGGAGATAATAGAAACGGGCTACGTTAACGGAGAGGGTGGCAGGGAGCTCTAGTCAGATGGCGAACGGGGACAAGAGCAGGGATGGCATGGCCCCGAAAACCACAGTGGCCGCGATCAGGATCGCCATGGCCGCATACACGCTCGCACCTGGGCTCTGATAGGGCTCGATTGCTTCGGAGACGTTGAAGAATGACTTCTCCATCACGTAGAACATGAACGCACCCAGTATCACGAGCGCCGCAAGCGGCGCGAGGCCGATCGCTCCGTGCGCCTGGAAGGCCCCGGTGAATATCAGCAGGTCTCCTATGAATCCTGCCGTCAGCGGCAGGCCCACGAGCGCGAATGTGGCGAATACAAGCACGTACGACAGGCCAGGAAAGCTCCTGATTACGCCCTTTATTCTTCCTATGAGCGAGGTGCCGAACGATTCGTCCACAGACCCTGCGACCAGAAACAGCAAGGACATCACGAGGCCCTGGCCGAGCAGCGCATACATCGCTCCGGCCGTGGCAAGAGCGTTCATGGAAGCCAGGCCGAAGGCGGCGATCCCCATCTCCACGAAACTCGCGTACGCCACAAGGCGCCTGAAGTTCGCCTGCCTTATCGCAACGAAGGCGCCGTACACCGCGGAGAACCCGAACAGAACCGCGAAATAGATCGTGAAGTGGGAAGCTATCGGCAGGGTCGTAAGCATTACCAGAAAGCCGTACGCGCCGAACTTTGACATCACTCCTGAAAGAAGCATGCCCCCGTTGGCCGGGGCTTCGGCGTATGCGTCGGGCAGCCACGAATGGAGAGGGAACACTGGCATCTTAATCATGAATGCGAAAGACAGCAGCAGGAGCGCGGCCAGTTGCACCGACGGCGGCATGGCCGACGCCTGGAGGGCGATGGCGGAGATATCGAAAGTGTGGGCAGGGACGTTAGCATACAGCAGCAGTATGCCGAGCAGCAGCGACATGCTGGCTATGGCAGAGTACACCAGGAACTTCGTCGCAGCATACCTCCTTTCGATGCCTCCGAACAGGTATATCATAAAGAACATCGCGATCTCGCTGAACTCCCAGAAGACGAAGAACAGGAAAAATCCGCCTGACAGGAAAAGCCCTAATGTCGAGCAGGATATGAGAAGGAACAGGATGTTGTACGCCCTTGCAGACTCCTTTATGAAATTCCTTGCGACGAGAGAAACCGCGAACAGCACTATGGCCGACATCACGAGCAGGATGTTGCTATACCTTGTCAACGCGAGGCCTGTGCTTATGCCCAGGGAAGCGATGTAGCTCATGCTGAAGGACAGCGGGGCGAAGCCCGAAGTGATTCCGGTGTACGCTGCGAACGCCACAAGGGCAAGGACCGCGGTGGACGACGCTATCGCGATCTTGAACGAGTGCCTCTCGTCCAGGATAAGCAAGGGAAGGATGAAAAGGATCGGAACGAGCACGATCACCGGCAATAGGGGTAACAAGCAATCACGCGGCCGAGGGCCAACCTTATAGTGAAAAGGAATTCAAGTTTATATAGATTTGGAAGCCGATTGTGCGCTTTGGAAAGAGCTGTGTCCGACAGCTATGTCATTGGCAACTAGCACCATAGCCGAAGGTTGCTCCTAGACTCACATCCCATGAACTTGGTTCATGTCCGGCGGCATTACCTGCCACCAAAGTCTAGGCATAGATAGTTGGGCGTTCACTCTTTTATTTCTAACGCTCCGATGAGTTTCTTTATCGACTCCAACTTATCTGGTTGGACCACCTGAGAGAGATTCGC
>CABMGC010000020.1 GCA_902385515.1 uncultured archaeon | reverse complement strand
CACATCATGTCCGCGAAGCTAATCTCGTTCTTAGTGATGGTGCCTGTCTTGTCCACGCAAAGGATGTCCATTCCGGAGAGCTCCTCTATCGCTTCCAGCTTCGCGACTATCGCCCCACCGTCTGCGAGGGCGAGAGCACCCACCTCCATCGCGACAGATAAGACGGCAGGCATTGCTATGGGTATGGATGCGACTAGCAATATTAGCGCGAACTGCACCGCTTCCAGGGTGTTCTGGCCCCTAATCAACACCACCGCGAGTATTATTGAGACGAGGGCCACGGCGAAGACTATCAAGTAGTCACTGATCTGCGCCATCGCCTTCTGTAGGTGGCTCACAGTCTTGGCACCCTGCACGAGCTCGGTTATCCTGCCAAAGTATGTGCCCTCGCCCGTTGCAGTCACGATTGCGTTGCTCTCGCCCTGCCGAACTATCGCTCCTGAAAAGGTGACTTCGTCAGACTGCTTCTCGACGGGCAGGGACTCGCCAGTCAGGGCGGACTCGTCGAGCATCAGGTAGCCTCCAGCAAGCAGCTTGACATCGGCAGGCACTATGTCACCCAACCGGATGCGTATCACGTCGCCAGGGACTAACTCCCTTGCAGGCACTACTGCCCACTTGCCGTCCCTGAGCACACGGGCGTTTATCGCGAGGCGCTTCTTCAGCAGCGCTATGGCGTTGTCGGCTTTGTTCTCCTGCCAAATTCCTATGGCAGCGTTGGTAAAAAGGAGCACGAGTATTATGGCAAGGTCGTCCCAGTGCTGCAGCGCAGCAGACAGCACCGCCGCGGCTTCTATCATCCAAGAGAGAGGGTTCCAGAAGTAGCGGACAATCCTGACGATTCGGCTTTTTTTCTTCTCGGCGACCTCGTTGGGGCCGTACCGCGTCAGCCTGCGCGCGGCCTCCTTCGCGGAGAGCCCGGCGGCGCTGGAACCGAGAGTCTTGTACGCGTCCCTGATGCCGAGCTTCCCGAAGTCGGTCTTATCCATGCGAGTCTAATGCATGCAATCTTATTAAAAACAGGACATCGGACGATATCCTAAGTTAACCGTGTTTCACGATGGCAGGGCGGTCGGAGAGCATATGGTGCTAATTGACATTGAATGGTGCCTTTGCGGCCTAAGCGACTCGCGAACACTAGGTTAAGTGGAGGGGGCTTCATCTAAGATTCATAGCAAAGCATATATATTTGTTATATACTAATTATATGGAAATTATATGTATACCACCGTCCAACTCGAAAAGACCACTAGAGAACGTCTAAATAAGCTCAGGATATACAAAAGAGTTACTTACGACGAGATAATAAACGCGTTAATTGATCTAATACCTGAGAGAGACGAGGAAGGGAAATATACTTCGGAGTTCAGGGCGTCGCTTCTGCGGGGCCTGCTCGACATAAGGCATGGGAGGACCTATGGGTCCGCGGCCGTCCGCGAGAGACTTGGGTTGTAGCATGGCCTACGGCCTGGAATTTTCCGAGGAAGCAGTGATTCAGCTAGAGCGGATCGACAAGACTACAACAAAGAGAATATTGAAGAAGATAGAGTCCGTGATGTCCGACCCACAGAACTTCTTCAAGCGTTTGAGCGGTCGCCCGGAATACAAGTTGAGGGTGGGAGCTTACAGAATTATCGCAGACATAGACGATTCAGAGAAGAAAGTATTTATTAGGACAGTCGGAAACAGGAAGAACATTTATGGCAAACTGTGACAGTTCAACATGGCCAAGACACTGACATTGGGAGAAATGCGCATAAGATAGGTATAAATGACGTTGAATGATATCCAAAGTGAAGTGCTCTTCAGGACGCTGGAGCGGTCGGAGCATATGATGCTAAGTGGTGCCAGTAGGACTATAAGAATTTAGATTTGAACTAGAGTGACCAGACTAATCATTGCTCTGCTATGGCGTTCTTATTAATTTTGGCAGCGTTTAGATATCGGTGAGATGGTGGAGAAAAACAGGAATGTCGCCTCTGGTATCAAGGACATGGAGGCGCTGCACAGCAGCATCGGCAACGAGATTCGCGTCGAATACGCCATGTGCGGGGTTCCAAACATGGTGAGACGCAACGTAACCGGCCATCTGGGCAACGTGGAAGACTTCTCACACATTGAGTTCGCGAAGCCGGAAAAACAGTCAGGCATAGATCTCATCCCTTTTGTCGGACAAGATATGATATTCAGCATAATAGACCTGGACAAAGGCAGGTTCGTCTACTATAATACGGGCAACATACTCGCAATGAAAGACGCCCTCACGTCCCCCTCTGCGACCATAGACGGCTCCCGCCAACTTCTGCGCGAAAAAAGCTTCGGTCGCAAAATCGCCAGACGCCTGCGCGAGGCAGAGCTTTCACTGCGCGGAAACTGCGCCGCAGCCAAGCGCTGAACCGCGCCATTTTGCGGCTAAAGCTTGTGCGCTCTGAGGAATTCGGCGACGCGGTCGTCCATCAGGATGTGCCTGCGCTCAATCCTGCGCCTCAGCACTATGCCCTCAAGAGAGGTGCACCTGCTCAGCGCAACGTAGAGCTGGCCGTACGCGAACGTGCCCGATCCGATGTCTATGACGACCCGTCCGAAGGTCTTGCCCTGGCTCTTGTGTATGGTTATCGCCCATGCGGGCATGAGCGGATACTGCGTGAAGCTGCCCGCCGTCTTCGGCTCAAGCTTGGCCAGCTTGGGGTCGTACGAGAATTTGTACAGCTCCCAGGTATAGGGCGTTATCTCCACCTGGGACCCGTCGGTCAGCTCGACCGCTATCGCGTCCTGGCCGTCCTCCGCGGTGGCTATCCCCATGACGCTTCCTATGGAGCCGTTCGCCCACCTTCCGAGCTTGTCGTTGGTGAGCAGCATCACCTGCATGCCCTGTTTAATTGACAGCGCCTCGTCTGCCGGAAGGGCGCTCTTCTCGAAATCCCCGTCGAGCCGCGAGTGGTAGACTCTTAGTTCCCCGCGCAGGCCCGCCATCCTTTCCTTGTTCACCTCGTCAGCGAGCCTGTTCGTGGGCGTAAGCGACACATACCCTTCCGAAGGGCGCGGGACGAATTGGGGATCGACCCTCGAGTTCAGGAGCGCAAGGTCCTCGTCGGTTGCAGTGTTTGTCCGGATGGCGTTGAGCATCGTTATGAAGCGCTCGTCTGCCTGCCGGTAGTTCTTTTTAAGCTCCACAAACCTTAGAGTGAGGTCCTCAAAGGCGCGGGAGTCGAAGAAGTACTCGCTCCTGTAGCGCGCCTTGAACATGGCGGTCTCGCCCTGCGTGACCACCGGAGGGAGCTGGTAAAGGTCACCGACGAATATCATCTGGACGCCGCCGAACGGGCTCGAACCGTCAGGGCCGTTGAGCCGCATGAACCTATCCACGCAGTCGAGCAGGTCGGCCCTGACCATCGATATCTCGTCTATTATTATGGCGTCGAGCTTCTCGTAGTTCTCCCTGCGCCAGCCGTACAGTTTCGTTACCGAGTCCAGCGTCACGCCCGGCTTGAACTTGAAGAACGAGTGTATGGTCTGCCCTTTTATGTTCAGGGCCGCAACTCCCGTCGGAGCGAGGACAGCCACGTTTTTGCGGGTTTTCCCGCGGAAGTACGAGAGCAGCGTTGACTTGCCAGTGCCGGCGCGGCCGGTTATGAAGACGCTGTCCGCAGTCTTCTCCATAAGGTTGAACGCCGTTTTGAAGTCTTCGTTTAGATCGATATGGGAACCGTCCACGTTCTGTGACTTAAGGTCTACTTGTTGCGACATGATTGGCGCGCCTCTTACCTTCCGATATTGGACGCCGAAGTATATAATACTCTCGAAGAATGGAATGTGATAATGCCTATGTCACGGCACGAACCTGAAGTTCCTGAAGCTCCACGGCTCCTTCACATCGGGCTTGCTGGCGGGATTCTCCTTGAAGTACGTCTTCCTGTTCTTAAGCGGCGTCCAGTCGCTCTGTACGGATGCGAGCTCGCCAAGATAGGGCTTGGCTATGCCAAGGATGTATTCGTGCGGCAGGTCGTCTGGGAAACAGACGCCCTCCATGGGGTTTTTTATCATCCATGTCGTGGCCGCGATGATGCTTATCGCGACCTGCACAGTCGTGGCATTCTGGTGCGGGGCAAGCCTCCTTGCCTCGTCTATTCCAAGTATCGTGCCGGTCCACCATGACTTGTATTTGTGGCCCATGAGGAGCGCCCCCAATATGTCGTATCCGCCGGTTATTTCATCGGACATTATCCTTATCTTTGGCTCCATCTCGTAGTTCCGCGCCCTCAACTCCACCAGCGACGACAAGGTCTCGTTGCAAGGCATGTAGGCGTAATGAACAGTCGGCCTGTATGCTGGTTTGCCGTTTTTCCAGACAGTCAGGTGGTCGGAGATGCTGAACGCCTCCCCGTGCCTTACCACCATCCCGATTATCTCCTCGTTCGGTATCCATGACCTGACCCAGGTGTTTATTCCCATTTCGGCTATGAATATCTGGTTCTTGGGGCCTACTGGCGGAATGTAGGCCAGGCGCGGCAACTCGCGCTCGTGGGTGCCCCAGCCCATCTCGGCAGGAGCGGTGCCTTCCTCCCTGAATCCCTCGATGCTCCAGGTGCCGACGAACTCGTCCGTCTGCTTAGGGCGGTCGGTTATCTGTGTGTCGCGCTCCGAGCAGTGTATGACCTTCACGCCCAGTTCCATGCTGAGCTCGGCGAAACGGCTCTCGGCGACGAACAGCTTCATCTTCGCGGCCTTAGATGCCCCGACCTTCTTGTCCTTAATCAGCTTCAGCGCGATGTCTACCAGCGCCTTCTTTGTGAAATGGGATATGAGGCCGGGATTGGCGCCGTGCTCGAGGACCGCCGTGGGAGAGTCCTTCCAGTCCTTGGTCAGAGCCCTTATCCTCATGTAGCGGTAGTAAAGGGACTTCTCGTACGGCGTCTTCTCGTATATGCCCTTCGTGGGCTCCCACTGTTCGACAGAGGTATTGAGGTAGCGCACGTTGTGGTCGTGGCACCACTGGAGAAGCTCGCAGCAGTCTATGTTCCACGCGAGGTCTATAAGCAGGTCTCCGGATGAAAGATATTTCTCGAGCGTCGCAGAGAGGTTGACGCGGGTTATCTCATGCCTTACGAATTTGGCGCCCCTGCTGGTAAACGGCCTTAGTTCCTTCGCCTTGTCCTCGAAATCCATTATGGTAATGTTCTTAAGCGGGACGTCGATAAGCTTCACGAAAAGGGGAAGCGTGCATCGCGCGACCGCGCCGTAGCCCAAAAACAGTATCTTGTTCCTAAAACTTGTTGTCTTCATGAGTTATACACTTCGAAACTATCGAAAATGAGATGATCACTTGTGCTTGCCAAGGGCCCACGTCACCCAGATTATGGAGACGATCGCGACGGCAATTACTAGGGCGACTATTATGACGACGACCTTTTGCAGGTATGTGTAGCCAGTGGGATAGAATGCTACATATATCAGTGAGCCTGCAAAGAAAGCAGCAAACACTATTATCGTCAACACCGTCCGCCAGATCATTTCGGCGGGCGTCATGTCCTCTTTCGCCATCGGCAATATATGAAAGAATAAGTATTAAAACCGATCTGTAGTTTGTGCAAAATTATGATTGCACAAAGTAGGCGTTATTTTTTCTCCAGGCTTTTCTCAAGGTTAGCGTATTCACTCTCCAGCGCAGTTTCTTCCTTGCGCATGAAGTGGAGTATGTTGCCGCGCTCGTAGAAGGGTATGAAAAGTAAGAGAAATATTGAAAGCCCTAACAGATGCACGATGAAACTCGACGTTGCTATAAAGTACGACACCGCAGTAAGAGCCGCTAGCAAAACCACGAGTGAGGAAATTATCACGAACATCATACGGCCATAAAGGTGCTGGTACTTTTCCTTTTTTTCAACATACACTTCCAACGAAATTGCAAACGCTGCTATGAAGGAAAGTGCTATTATCGATGTTCCGAGTGAGATGCCGTAGTTTGCGTAGCCATTGTATAGAACTATCGATATTGCCGACTTCGCATAACTTGCTACCACACTTAGCACAAATACCACCCTCAAGCTGCACTTTCTCTGAAACGCCTTGTTGAAGTTTTTGAGGTAGAAACCCAGTAGAAATATTAGCAATGCAGGCAAATACAAGTTATACAACAGATTGCCCTCGGTTGACATATTAAACGGCGACGAAATGAAAAGACCAAGTTCCGAGATCGCATTAAGATGCAAATACGCCGCGCTAGGGATAAAGTAATAAGTAAAGTAGACACTAAGCGCGACGAACAGTAGTGCAGCCGCGAAAGGCTTAAGCAGCTTCATCCTAATCAGCAGCTATCATTAGTAAGATAGTGCTTTAAGCCTTCTTCTTGCCTCCTTTCCCTTTCCTCATCGTCGTTGAATAGTAGTAGACTATTCCCACTGCTGCCACTAACACCACAACTATCGCTGCCATGATCCAGTTGCTACTTGAAGCGGGCGGTGTTTGGTTCTGTCCTGAAGTGGTGGCAGGCACAGAAGCTTCGGCTGAAGGCACAGTAGTTAGCGGGGTTATTGTCGTTACTGTTGTCGTAGGTATTGTAACCTTGGTTGAGTTCTGCGATTCTATTGCAACAACGTTAGGCTGCGAATAGATTCGCAAGGTTACGGTGTCCTGTATCGGCAGGTACGATATGCCAAGAAGCTCTACGTAATAGGTGCGGTTGTTTGAAACTGACAGCTGCACAGGAACATTGAGTGCGAGCGTCAGTGCCATTCCATTTACAGAAATTCCTGCAGTCGTTGGCGTTATGAAGTTCTCAACCACGCTAAATGCGACACCATTTACGTTCATTGACGCCAAACCAGACTGCGAAAAATTACTTATCGTGTAACCGGTGCGATTTCCGCTGGTGAACGGTTTGGAAGTCGATAGAAGCGACGAACCACTGCCTCCGCCACCGCCACCTCCAGAGCTAACGACTCCTCCTGTTGAAGACGAAGCAGGAATCGCAGTGCTGGTGAACAATCCTATTATCGGATCGGCAGGTATGTCAAAGGTCATTGTGCACGCGGCAGTGTTGGAAGTGAAAGACAATGCAGTCCAAGTACTGCCAATCAACTTGTAGGGAGCCGCATTTGAGCCACAAGGCACATCCATAGTCACAGTAAACGTCGCATCATCTAATGCATTATTTGTCACGCTGTCGGTAACACTGAAATTCAACACCACAAACTTCGCAAAATTCGTCGAACTTGCCACAGGGGTGGACGAATAGCTGCTTGTGAGGTTATCTATCAAAACGTTTGCAGTCACCGAATTGGACGAAGTTATGCTGAAAAGCACGTTTGCATTAGTGTAATTCAGAGTCACCACTGTATTCGCGGGCGCATACACAATGACATTCGAGGTCGGCGCATCAAGTACCGACTTCACGGTTATGGTGTTAGTTGACTCAAACAGGAAAGGAGTCGACGCACCATTGTCTGTTGCGCTCGCGCTAAACGTAAGCGAACCAAGTGCACTCGGTAGATACGTAAAGACTAGCGCATTCCCGCTATCGACCGTGTTTGTCGCAATCACTTCATTGCCCAGTATCGCATTGATTGCAAACGGACCGAACCCGTTGAAAGGCGTTACCTTAAATGATAAACTCTGGCCTATATTTATCGTCGCATTCGAAGGCACTATGGAAAGAACAGGAATATTGCTGACAATGAATGAAAAGTCTTTTGTCAGCGTCACTCCATATCCGTCAACGTACGAAACAGTTCCGGCGAACGTGCCTGCAGTAGACAGGTTGACCTGCGACAGTGACGTAAAGTCTGGATCAGCCGCAGACCATGAAACGCTGAGGTTCT
>CABMGC010000019.1 GCA_902385515.1 uncultured archaeon | reverse complement strand
GCGGGAGAGGAAGCTCGCCGGCAAAACGCTGACGTTTCCCTGCACCGTCAAGGCCCTTCCGAACTGCTTTTTTAGGATTTCTCATCCCGCCGTGTTCGGGGTCGACATACTGGCTGGCAAGCTCAAGTCCGCGTCGATGCTGATGAACGAGCAGGGGGACGTCATAGGAAGGGTGAAGGAGATACAGGACTCGGGCAAGAGCATGGACGAAGCAAAGAAGGGAGACAGCGTGGCGATATCTATAGACGGCATAACCTTGGGCAGGCAACTCAAGGAGGGAGACGTGCTCTACACCCACCTGAACGATGATGAGGAGCGGCTGCTGAGGGGGAAGTTCAACTACCTGCTCTCTGACGAGGAGAAGGACCTTTTGGACCTGGTTGCGAAGATAAAGAGGACGAAGAAATAGCCGTTTGATCCTTCAGCTTTTGCGACTTTGTAGACAACTAATAAGAATGGAACTTGCACAATGCTACTGATAGCATGGCTCGTCTAGGACAAGTATTGGAAGGGGATGTTGCAGTCAAGACTTCGGATTTTGAAAGGGCGAACGAGCTATTGGGCCAATTGACCGACCTGCTAGTGCATTCAAGACAGGCGGGCACGGGAAATCTCGACATTGCGCCGCTGCAGGACGCGCTACGCGAACGCAAGAATGCGGACGGCGATGCGTACGCCGCCGGCAGCATTGATCCGCGCAATGCGCCAGACTTAAGTTCGTTTAGGAAGATCGAGACGCAGAAAGCGGCCATGCAGGAATTCTCTGGCAGGCAGGAAGTGGAGATTCGAGAATTTGACTTGCCCGTGTGAATCGTTCCTTTAGCGCTTGTCGAGCAGGGACCTCAGTTCCTCGCCGTCGACGTTGAGCCTGTACTTCGACATGAGTTCCCGCATCAGTTCATCCTTGCCCTTGTTGCCCAGCTTGTGGATGATACTTTTCAATTCGGTCCCTGATATACGCTCAAGCTTGTTGGCCTTTATGGCCCGGTCGACTTCGTCCGCGCTAGCGGGCGCTGCCTTTATGACCTCCCCGATCGCGGCCTTGGTTATCTCGCCGTGCCCGTAGCGCTCAAAGATACGCGCGAAGGCGTCGGCGCCGATCCTGTCGACAGCAACTCCGCTCCTCCTGAGCTCCTTGGTCTTCTCGAGAAGTATCGGTGCGATGACTGATCCGCTGACCTTCGTCTTGTCGACCATTTCCTTGAATAGCGGAAGGTACGGCGACCAAAGCATCTGGCTGGCCAGCTGCTTGTTTCCGATGTCCGCCTCAAGCTCTTTTAGGAGATTGTCCGGATCAACGACCCTGCTTTTCAGCTGCGCATAAGCCTTTTCGTCAGTGACTATGGGCTTCACGTCGGTTTCGGGGTACATCCTCGATCCGCCAGGGAGCGGGCGCATGAAAGTGGTTATGAGGCGCTTGCCGTCCGCGCCCCTGGTCTCCTTAGGGACGCCGTCGAACGCAAGCTCCGCCCTTATGAGCGCGTACTTGATCGCCGTCGAGCACGCCTCGGCCGGCCCGGTAACCAGTATGAACGCGTCGCCTTTCTTAAGGCCGAGCCTTTCGTTCAGCGCCGAAACCTCTGCGTCGGAGAGCTCGTAGCGCGCGAGGTTCTCGTCGCTGTGGATTATGCCACCGACTCCGCCCATCTTGGCGTAGTCGCTTATCTCGCTCCCGAGCCGCCTGTCGGGATTGACCTCCTGGCCCAGCAGGCCCTCGAAGCCCTCAAGCCTTGCCGCGATGGCAACGCCACCGCCGTCCAAGCTCTGCCTGAGCAGCTTGGCCTTCGTAGATTTGAATATGTCGGTAACTTCCTCGCTATTGTGGACTTTTGCCTTCCTCTTATGCAGCGCGCCGGCCAGTTCGATAAGCTTCTGGTGGCGCTCGATCTCGCGGTCTATTATGACGTCCATGGTCTCGAGTTCCTGGAAGCCCTTGATCTCGACTCTTGTGCCGCCCCTGATGGATATGTTGACGTCCTGCCTTATCGAGCCGATCCCCCTCTGTACCCTGCCGGTTATTCTAAGGAGCAGGCCGATCCTTCTGGCCACTTCCTTGGCCTCGTCCGGCGTCTTGATGTCGGGATCGGTGTCGATCTCGATCAGCGGGACGCCCAGCCGGTCTATGTTGTAAAGCACGATCTCTTTGTCGCTTCGCTCTATCCCGCTCGACTCCTCTTCCAAAAAGACAGTGGGTATTGCGAGGTCTTTCTTTCCCACCCTCATCCTGCCGTTGTATCCGACGAGCATGGTCCTCTGGAATGCGCTGGGGTCGCTGCCGTCCACGACCTCCTTTCTCATCGTTTCTATTTCCGCAGGAATCTTCATTCCGAGCGATGCGGATATCAGCATCGCTATGTCCAGGGCTTCGGGATTCAGCTCGTGCGGGGGCTCCTCGTCTATGTCCACGAGACACGCCGATTTGCTAAAAGCGTTGTACACGAACTTCCTTGCCCTTGCGCTCTCGAACACCGCGGACGGGTCCACCTTGCCCAGCTCTCCGGCCACTGCCCTTTGGCGCCTCTCGATTTCCTCGACGGACACGTCGCTGGGCATCTGCGCGCTGCAGGAGCAGAAAAGCTTCGATTCTGTGGCTAGCCTCTGGTGTATCTCGAGCCCGCACTTGAATCCTATGCTCTCGTAGTGTTTCTCGTCGCGCATGGGATCATCTCCAGTCTACCTCGGTCCGGGAGGTTATCTCCCCTTTGAGATTCTTGTCAAGCAGCTTGGCCGCCTGCCCGCGCTCGTAGTTGCCGAGCAGGAACCCGAGCTTCACCACCGCGACCTCAGGCATCATGTCCTCGCAGTATATCGCTCCGGCGCCGTGTATGAGCCGAAGGTTGGTGTAGACGTTTGTGTTGACCCTGCCGTTGAGGCACTGCGAAGTCATCCCGACAAGCATGCCCGCGTCCACTGCCCTCTTTATCGCGCCCAGCCAGGAGTACTTCTTGTCGCTCGGCGCAATTGGCACGTGGCCCAGCCCCGTGCCTTCTATTATCGCTCCCTTGTAGCCCTTGCCCAGGTAGTATTCGAGCACGTCCGGATCCGAGTTCGGATGGACTTTGATGAGCGCCACCTTGGGCTCGAAGCCGGTGATCGCTTTCACGCGAGCCTCCGTATCTGATATTTTCTTGTAGCCGCTTGCGTACTCTATTTTTCCGCCGACGTCTATTCTTGCAATGGGCCTGCCGTTTACCGGCCTGAACGCGTCCCTTCGCGAGGTGTGCATCTTTCTTGCCTTGGTCCCGCGTATCAGGTTGCACAGGTCGTCGGACGTGTTGGCGTGCATGCATATGCCGACCTCGGCAACGTCGCTCTTCGCGGCGAGCGACACCGCGCATATGGCGTTCATGAAAGCGTCGCTCGATCCCCTGTCGCTGCTTCTTTGCGCGCCGGTCATGACGACCGGGGCGTTGAGGCATTCCAGCATGAAGCTGAGCGCCGCGGATGTGAAGTGCATGGTGTCCGTGCCGTGCGTTATGACTACGCCGCGCGCCCCGGAGTTCAGCGCCTCCGCGGTCTCCTTCGCGATTCTCTGCCATTCCTTGTAGGTCATGTCCTCGCTGGCGATGCTCATAAGGTCGCGTATCTCGACTTCGGCTATGCCTGAGAGCTCGGGTATTGCGTAAAGCAGTTCTTCCGGCTTTATCAGCATGTGCACCCCGCCGGTCTTGTAGTCCACCTTGCTTCCTATGGTGCCCCCGGTGTACAGGAGGGATACCTTCGGAAGGCCTTTGCCCTTTTTCAGTTCGACCTTCGGGAACGCGAATTCCTCCCTTTTCACGTCCAACTTCTTAATGGACGCGCCGTCTCCGAATTTAAGCCCGATGTTGTAGCCGTTCCTGAGCTTGATTACGATTATGCTGCTGTCGCCCGTCTCGGCCCTGGGCATGAGCACGCCCTCGAACATGTCATCTCCCGAGGTGAGCTTCACCTCGTCGCCGACGCTTATGCCCTTGGCCTTCAGCGTTTTTTCTATCCGCTCGGAATACATGAAGAGGGATTGGCGTTTGTTATTTTAAACTCTTTCGTTGTCTGATTGGCTTCCAATCAGGCAAAGCGGCGTGCTTCCGGTGACGCGCACGCTGACGAAATCGCCAATCACATGGTCGCCTTGCAGCGCAACCTGCACATAGCCCGGGCTTCTTCCCGTGAAAGTCTGGCCGCTCCCTTCGGTCACGAGCACCTCGCAGGATTCGCCGACGAGCTTTCTCCGCTCGCTTTCCATGACCTCGCGCATGATCTTTGTCATCTCGTTGCTTCTCCTTCTGACCTCCTCTTCCTTCAGCTGTGGCAGCCGTGATGCCGGCGCGTGGGGCCTGGCGCCGAACCTTGAAAGGTTGACCATCATCGGCCGCGTCTTTCGCAGCCAGTCCACAGTCTGCGCGTAGTCATGCTCTGTTTCAGTAGGGTAGCCCACGATTATGTCGGTCTCGATGCTGAGTTTCGGTATCTTGCCGCGCATCTCTTTCGCAATAGCGTCGAATTCGTCAACGGTGTACTTCCTGTTCATGTCGCGAAGAACGCGGTCGCTTGCCGACTGTATCGGAAGGTGGATGAACTTGTAGACCTTGTCGTGCCGGTAGGCCTCTATGAGTTCGTCCATGTACTTCGGGACGTGCTCAGGGTTAAGCATGCCTATCCTTATCCTGAACTTTCCAGGAATCTCTGCGACCTTTGCTATCAGTTCAGCAATGTTTGTGTTTTTGTCAATGCCGTATGCTCCAACATCCTCGGCGGTAAGCCGTATTTCCTTGGCCCCGTTTTCAATCTTTGTCTTCACGGCGTCCAGTATGAGCTTCTCCGAGAAACTGCTCAGCGCGCCCCTGGCGAACCTGCTCTCGCAGAACGAGCAGCTGCCGAGGCAGCCGTCGCAGACCGCTATCGTGGCAACAACTGACCTGCCGCACGAGCATCTGGCGTCGTACATCTCGAGCTTGTCCGTTCGCGAATGGTCAAGGTAGCGGGCCCGCCTTCCGAGCATGGAATTCGCCACTGCGTCAGCTATCTTTCCTATGTCGCCGACGCCAACTATGCCTGCGGACGGCGCAGCGCGCTCCACCCTTGAGGTGTCCGCGCTGGCCATGCAGCCCGCTACGATCAGCCTGCTTCCCATGCCCTGCAGCTTCCTCAGCCGGTCCAGTATCCGCTGCTCGGTCGGCGTCTTGACCGTGCACGTGTTGACTATCAGGCAGTCGCATGCGTCATTGTCTGCGTGCTTTCCAAGCCGGACGGCGTGGCCCTCTCTCTCGAGTAGCGAGCCCATTATCTCGCCCTCGGCCTGGTTGAGCGCGCAGCCGTACGTCTCGATAACTATCTTTGCCATCGGAAGCACTTGCAAACGTATTTTATATCTTTACCTTTATAATCTTCTATACTATTTAGCCCGCGAGCGGCTATGGTGTTTCAATGATTTGCGAGAGATGCAGCAGGGACATATACAAGTCCGAGACGTGCAATTACTGCAACAGGAAGATATGCTTCGACTGTACAAAGAGCTCTAAGAGGCTTAGCAAGACGACTAGGCTCGTCATATGCAAGGACTGCTGGAGCAAGATGCCGAGCAGGAAGAAGTACAAGAGCACGACGCTTGCGAGCACCCAGATGAAGATGCCTGAGCGAGAGGGCTTTCAGGAGAGGAGGCCTTTTGAGCGAAGGCCGTTCACGAAAAGGCCACCGATGCACAAGTGATGTCTGATTCGGAACTGGCGACAAGGACTGCGAACAAGGCGTACCTCTGACGCCGTTCACGAGGATGAGGTCGGCGCTCAGTGCGACTCGGGCGCGATCCTCTCCATCTCGAGCCTGACCTTCTCGTCCTCGATGTCGAACTCCTTTGCGCGCGCCCCGTCCTTTATCTGGTTGCGCATGGCCCTCGCGTTTACGTAGCTCTTTATCGCCTTCGCGTTCCTTGTTATGAGCCCATCGAGAGTTGCATTAGCTTCGTAGAAGAGGTCTATCCTGTCCGCCTTGCTCAGGCCCGCCTCCTTCCTCGCCATCTGCACCCTCCGCTCGAACTCCCTGACCATCGCCTCTTCCCACAGTTCCTTGCTGATCTCCTTGTCCACGTGGGCGACGCCCTGCTTGAATGGAGCCGCGTCAGGGTTCTCCAGCTTTTCGAGGACCGTGAAGTGCTCCGCCTTTATGTCGAAGAGTCCGCGCTCGGTGTGGAGCGAATAATGGCCGCTTGACTTTACGGCGTTCTCAACGCCGTCAGCGTCCTCCTTCTTGAGCGCCTCGGCGACCGCCTGCGCGTTGGCCTTGAACTCCGGCCCGATCTTCGTGAACACAGGGCGTATCTCCTTGCCGAAGCCGGCGACGGTCTTCACGGTGACCCTCTTTATGTTAGTGAAATCCTCGATTATTCCTGCAAGCCTGCCAAGCGCCAACTCCGCGTGCGCGTCCTTGACCTCGATCGTGCCGTTGGCCAGGGGCCATCTGAGTTTCATGTCCGCCTTCTCCCTGGCGTTCAGCAGAGCCCCTATGGCGTCTATCGCCATGGCGAAATCGTCCTCCAGTTCCTTGCGTATGAGCTTCTCCTTGTACTTCGGCCAGCTCAGCAGGGACACGCTCTTTGCGTTTCCGTAGCTCGAGAGGTACTGCTTCTCGGTGGCGAACGGGGCGACCGGCGAAAGCAGGATGAGCAGGTTGTAGAAGACGTAGTTGATTATGTCCATCGTGCGCCTGGCGCTGGCCCTGCTCTCGTACAGAATCCTCTTCTTCGCTATCTTCAGGTATACCCTGCTGAAGTCGTTCACCGCGAAATCGCGGACCTCGCTTACGTACTTGTACGTCTCGTAGTTGTCGAGATGAAGCGTGGCATCCCTTATGACTGTGTTCAGCTTCGACACGATCCACGCGTCCTCGTGCGACAGTTTGTCGAGGCTTGCCGGCGCGCGTATCTTCGACTCGTCAGCGGAGTAGTCTATCGACGATGCGTACTCCTTGATCAGGTTGGTGACGTTGTGCAAAAGTATGACCGTCTTCTCGGCCTCCTTTATCTTCTCCTCGCTGAACAGCAGGTCGTACTGGGGCACGTGCGACGTGCACCATATCCTGAACGAATCCGCGGTGCTTTTCTTCAGCAGGTCGTTGAGCGGCAGGTAGTTCCCCGTCTTCTTGTGCATCTCCCTGCCGTCGGCGCCGAGCATCATCCCGTGCATCGATACGTTCTTGAAAGGCCTCTTTCCGTAGACCATCGTGCCGACCTTGAGCTGGTAGGAGAACCAGCCCCTGAGCTGCTCTATGGCCTCGAGTATGAAATCCGTCGGGAACAGTTTGCCGAACTGCTCGTCTGTCAGGCTGGCCTTGAACGCGACTCCCGAGTCGAACCAGACGTCGAGCACGTCGGGAATTCTCTTCATCTCCTTTCCGCACCTGTCGCATCTCAGCTTCACGGCGTCGATGTAAGGCCTGTGCAGGTCATTTAGCCCGTCCACCACCGCCTTGTCGACCGCGTGCTCCCTTAGCTCCGCGAGAGAGCCAACGACCTTCTGCTCTCCGCACTCGCACTCCCATATCGGCATTGGCGCGCCCCAGTACCTCTGCCTGGATATGCACCAGTCGGGCGAGCTCTTCAGCACGTCCTCCTGCCACTTCGTCGCCTCTTCCGGATGCCAGTTGACCTTGCCGTTCTCTAACAGAAGCTTCTTCTTGACCTTCTGGACGTTCGCGAACCACTGCCGCGTCGCTATCGAGATCAGCTTCGAGTCGCACCTCCAGCAGTGCGGGTAGCTGTGCGTGATCGTGCCCTTGCTTATGAGCGCGCCATTGGCTTCGAGGTCCTGCAGCACCCTCTCGTTGGCCTCGCCAGGCACCTTCAGCGCCATGTAGACGCCCGCCTCTTCGGTGTAGGCGGCCTGCTCGCTCACCGGAGAGAACACTGGCAGGTGGTTCTTCTTGCCCAGCGCGTAGTCCTCAAGGCCGTGGCCCGGTGCGATGTGGACGAGCCCGCTCCCCTCGGTGCTCGACACCAGCTCCTCGGACATGACGATCCGATGCTGCTTCCTTAGCTTCTTCTGCATGGGCACGGCCGCCTCCAGCGGGCTGAGGTAGTGGATGCCGTCAAGGTCGCTGCCGTAGAACTCGCTCTCGATTATGGCGCTGTCCCCTGTCGCCTGCACCACCTGCTCCAGCCTGCTCTTGGCGATTATGTAGCTTCTGTCGCCGAGCTTTGCCTTGATGTAGCGCTCCTTGGGATTGGCCGCGACCGCGACGTTGGCAGGCAGCGTCCACGGGGTCGTCGTCCATATGAGCAGGAACGTGTTGTCGTCAACTGCGATCTTTGCATCGGACAGTTTTGTGTTGATCTTGAACGCCACGTAGACCGACGGGTCTGTGTCGTCCATGTATGTGGTCTCCATTCCCCCTTGCGACAGCGCGGTCCCGCAGACGGGGCAGTAGAAAGTGGCCTTTTTCTCGCTGTATATGAGGCCCTTGTCCCACATCTTCTTGAGGAACCACCATTCGGTCTCCATGTACTCGTTCTTGTAGGGAAGATACGGGTTGGAGAAGTCGAGCGATATTCCGAACCTGTAGTAGTCGGCGTCCATCCTGCCAATGTATGCGCTGACGAACTCCTTGCAGCTCGCCACGAACTTCTCTATGCCGATCGCAGTCTCTATCTCCTTCTTCGAGCCGATCTTCAAGTTCGCCTCGACCTTCTTCTCGATCGGAAGCCCGTGAACGTCGTAGCCCGCCCTGTCGTAGACGTCGAATCCCCTAAGGCGCCTGTATCTTAGGATGACGTCCTTCATGGACTTCACCCACATCTGGCCGGGGTGGAGGTCGCCGCTCACGAACGGCGGCCCGTCCAGGAAATAGAAAGGCTTGCAGTCCTTGTTCTTGGCCCTGACCTTTGCCATTATGTCGTTGTCCTTCCAGTACTTGAGGATCTCCTCCTCGCTCTTTATGACGTCTAGCACTAGAACTCACCGTGGCTATCTGATAACAATGGTTGTTAGCTTATTAAAGGCTTTTGTGCCATTCTATGATGATTTGATGAGGAGCGCGGACATCGTCACTGCCATCAGGGTCGCCCTGGTTTTTGTCATCGGTTACATGATAATTGCAAAGCTGAGCGCGGCTCTGATAGTGCTGCTTTTCGTGATAACGTTCGTCATGGACAACCTGGACGGCTACCTCGCGACGAGCAGGAGGCCGTCGATCGCGAACTTCGCGTCCTACATAAACAAGGAGGCCCGCGGGACCGAGACGCGCAAGGACAGGAACGCCCTGAAGCCGCCGAAGTACGGCGCCGCGCTCGACATAGCTGGCGACCGCATAACCGAGTACGTCTTCTGGATAATCTTCACGTGGCTCAACGTCATCCCGATCTACGTCGTGTTCATAATCCTGACCCGCAACTCTCTGGCTGACGCGCTCACGAGCTCTAAGGGCAAGACCTTCTCGAAGATGAAGAGCAGCTTCGGCAGGATAGCCTCGTCGCACATAAGCCGCGGCCTTTACGGAGCCATAAAGGCGCTGAACTTCATCTACCTCTCGCTCGTCTTCGTGGCGGGCTGGCCGATATGGATAGGGTACGTCCTTACCGCTGTGGTGGTAGCCTACTCGCTGCTCAGGGGAGCGGCGGAGATATCCGAGGCACTCGCTTGAACAACCAGAACGAGGCGCTTTTGAAGAAAATCTTTATTAAATTGGCAAGTTTGATCTTACTGATACGATGCGCAAGAGGGAAGTGCCCAAAATACTAATAAGGGAATTAGAAAAACGGGACAGGGACGACATCATTGATAACTATCTCGCGGTTTACGACGAGGTCAAGAAGAACCCCCTTATAGGAATAGGCCTGTTCAGTAAGAAGCCAAGCTTGAAGGAGGAACATAACTGGTTCAAGGAGCTTCTGGAAAAAATAAGGAAAAGGGAATCGTTCGCGTTCGTGGCCGAGGTGGACGGCAGGGTCGTAGGCCTATGTGAGGTGAGGGCAATAGACCCTCATGCAGACTACCAGCACGTGTGCCTTCTCGGCATCCTTGTCCGTGACGGCTACAGGTCAATGGGAATCGGCAGCGCCATGTTTGAGAAAGTAATCAGGAAAGCGAAGGAGAGGAGTTACGAGATTCTCACTCTTAAGGTTTACGGGACCAACAAGCATGCGCAGGGGCTTTACAAGAAATTTGGGTTCAAGACGTACGGCGTCCTGCCCAAGGGCATAGCGAGAGGGGCAAAGAGAATCGATGAGGTCTTGATGTATCGGAGGCTCTCGCAGCAAGGCTAATAAATTGAAGTTGCCTATTTCGGTCTGTGAGACTCTGAGACTCCAAACGGCGATCGAATACCTTGCCACGTACGGCTGGGCCATACTCATAATGGCATTGATGCTTGCCGTACTGTTCTCCACCGGAGTGTTCAGTCCGAACTCGTATATCGTGCAGGAGTGCGTGGTCTCCTCAGGATTCGGCTGCCAGAGCTTTTCACTAACGCCTGACGGAAACTTGCTCATAAACCTGGTGCAGTCGACTTCCGACCCGATAAACGTGACCGCGCTAGGATGCACGCGCAACGGCACCGTGTCCGGCGGCGCAAAACCTCCGTATCCTGCGCCCCCGAGCAACCAGGTCTACCTGCCCGTGGGATCCAACTACACTTTCATAGTCGGCTGCTACGGCGCCAATGCGATAAGTGTCGGAGGCGTTTTCAGCGGCTCCCTGGTGGTCAACTACACAGACCAGGTTACCAAGGTGCCGCTGCTAGCGTACGGCAAAGTGGTCGTGAAGGTCACCTAGAGTCAACAATTCGGGGCGCAAGTCCTTAAACTTAATAAACTGTGTATCAGTATATAGAGCTTAGAGTGAGTGCTGGTTCGATGAATCCAAACGCCTTCTATGATTTCGAATTAAGGGTCTTTGACATACTCGAATCGAAACTGAGCGGGGTCGCCAACGACGAGGAGCTGATGAGGTACGTCTCTACCGTCGCGAGGACGATCGACCCGTCCGTACCGCAGGAGGACATACTGAAGATGGCGGGCGACGCCAAGGACTTCGGCCTAATCGACAAGTACATCAAGGACGATCACATCGAGGACGTGATGGTGAACAACATCTCCAACCTGTTCTTCTACCATGCCGAGAGGGGCTACGAGAAGGCTCCCGACAAGCTGGCGAACAAGAAGGAGCTTGACCTTCTGGTTAAGAAGCTGAAGATGTACGCCACGACCTCTGTTTCAAACAAGAAGATATTCGACGTCCATCTGCCGAACGGCTCGAGGGCGAACATAGTGGACTCTCCGATCGGCGCTGACATAACCATAAGGAACTTCAAGAGGACCGCTCTTAGCATAATGGACCTGATAAATCTGGGCGAGCTCAGCTACAACCTGGCCGGCAGGTTCTGGCTTTACGTGGAAGGCCTTAAGGTCAGGCCCGCCAACCTGCTCGTGGGAGGGCTTCCTGCGAGCGGCAAGACGACGCTTCTCAACGCGATGTTCAGCCTGTTCAGGCCGGAGCAGAGGGTCGTCGTCATAGAGGACACGTACGAGCTGAACACCGAGACGCAGGAGAACACGGTTCGGCTTGAGACAAGTCCCGACCTTCCGATGGTCGAGCTGGTCAAGAACGCGCTCAGGATGAGGCCGGATCTGATAATAATCGGGGAGGTGAGGGGCGAGGAGGCAAAGGACATGCTAACGGCGATGAACATCGGAAAGATAACGATGGGAACCATACACGCCAGCACCACCAGGGACGTCATAACAAGGCTCGAGCACGCGCCGATGAACATACCCATGGACATTATCCCGCAGATAGACGCAATCGTCATAGTCTCGCAGGTGAACGAGCAGAACAAGTTCGTGAGGAGGATAACGCAGGTGTCGGAGATATCCGGGGTGGAGACCCAGATACTCCTGTCGGACCTCTTCGCGTACGACTACAAGACCCACAGGGCCTCGGACATACTCCCGAGCATAACCTACAGGGACACGCTCTCCAGGCTCACCGGCTACACGCCGACCGAGATCGTGCTTGAGGAGCAGAGGAGGGGCAAGATACTCGAAAGGCTCAACAAGCTCGGAATAAGGGACATGAAGGGCATCAACTCCTTCGTGAAGGAGTACTACGACAACCCGAAGAAGACCCTCGAGAGCATAGACCTTGCGACACTTGGCACGCTGCCTTGGTGGTGACGCCCTGCAGATGCCCGCGCAGCGTGAAACTTGCATCGCACGAAACTTATAAATAGGCCAAATGGAAACCAATTTCAAAGGGGGAAGATGGTAGATGATACTTCGGGCACCGTGACTGTGCCAAAGCCTTCGGCCACGCGGTCGCTCGCGACCGATCTGATGGGCCTGCTCAGGACCGCGGGCACTTCTGCGCGCGTAATGGCCGCCGAATTCAACTTTAGGGTCGGGGCCAGGTCTCGTGAGGAGGACGTGGAAAGCACCATCGCCGCGATAGAGCGGGACGAGTCCGGATCGGCGGAATCTGCGCTCTACGGAAGGCTCGCGTCTTCAATGAAGGCCTGCCCCATCGAGGTTGCCAAGCGCATAATCGACTTTACAATAGACGACAGCCCGTCAAGGCTGGGAGTCCTGTGCTGCACCGCGTCCGCGGAAGTGGCCGGCTATGCGCTGGATGCCGCGAAGAACGACAGCATGAATCCGGACGCGCTCATGTCGCTCACCGTCAGCGGCAACAGGAACGTGGCCGAGGCCGCGGCCGACGCGATGCTAGCGAGCGGCTATTTCATCAACTACTACAAGGCGGCATCCGAGGCGAGCGACAGGCTCCCTGATGCGGAACGCAACGGCTTGAGAAGGCACATGCGTGAGATGTTGAAAAACGTGAAGACTGAAGACCTCTCCGAGTTCATGGAGAACAAGATCGACGATGTCGAAGCGCAGATGACGTACGCATTCATCGCTCGCCATTCCACTGCAAAGACCAGACGGGAGGCGGTGAAAACTGCATGCGAGTATGTTTCCACTCTCAGGGAAGACGGTATGCCTGTTGTAAAGTGTGCCGACCTGCTTGTCGTGATGTGCGACATGGGAAGCAAATCCATGCGCGACCAGGTTCTCGAACACCTCGCGCACATGAAACCTTCGGAGGAAGCTACGGCTGAAATTGCTGCTTGCGCGGACGCAATAATGAATTATGCAGGCGTGGCGCCTACGTCGGGGCTGCAACAGACACCAGAGGACGTTGCCGCGGCGGCGGAGATGTATGCGGAAGAGTACGCCGACCTCGACGCGCTTGTCTACATCGGCGAGAGGGGCAACAGGCATACCGCGGCCGCGGTCAAGCAGGTCATGGATGATTTAGGAGAGCAGGACGTGTGGAAGAAAGTGGAGGCGCGCAGGTCCGCTATGGTGAAAGGCGATTCTAGGAAGCCTGCCGCGACGCCGGCCAGGTAGGTTCCTTTTGTCATCGGCAGCCGGCACATTTTAACGCCAACTCTTAAATAGGGTCCCGGACACAAATATTCTAGTGATAGCCATGTTGTACGAAAAGACAAACAGCCTATCTGCTAAATTGGAAGCGGCGATACTGGTCGGAGATTCTAAGATGGTGGAGCATATTGTTACAGAGGTAGAGAAGAGCGAGGGAAAGGCCGCGGCGTTGAAGCTTGTGAACGAAGCGCCGGCAGCCGAAGGGCAAAAGAGAAGGCACGGACCGCTTGAGGCCGCGATTTCTGGCAACCGCCTGAAGAACGCCAAGCAGCTCATGTACTTCGGGGCGGACATAACCGACAACGTCGTCAACGCGGCGTTGGCGATAAAGAACCTTGACGACAAGAGGGAGGCGCTTAACCTCCTTAGGGAGAACGGGCTTACTGACGCAAGGATCAGGAGCTCGGCAAGCGCATTGCTTTCGAGCGGAGCGGTCAACGACAAGGGCATCCTCAGGAGCGCAGTGCAGGAGCTTCAGAGAAAAAGCTGATTTCTGAATTTGAGCAAGGATGTGTGCGAGCGGCGCGTCGGCAGATGGCCCCGCATCCTCCTTGTCCGCAATGGTGATCGCATGGTCGCAACAAACGAAAGAAAACCCCAAATTACCAATATTTACGAAGAGCAGACAACGCTCAAGGCGTTCTCCGATTCCCTGAGTTCCGCGGTAAGGGACGGAAAGATCAACGACGCAGCCTCGCTTGTCGAGGACGCGCTGAATGGCAGGCTCAGGATACAAAGAAGCCTGGACTCGGTGGTGTCTGGTATCGACGCAAGCCCGCTCATATCCGGCCTTGCACAGCAAAAACGGAGCCAGCCAAGGAAGCGGATAAGAATAGTCCTGCCCGAGGGAAACGTCGAGGCCGTGACAAGTGCGTCAGAACCCACCATAGTTCCGCACGACCAGGATGAAATCGGAATCGTGGTGCAGCACATAACCAACGTTGACGTGACAATCATCAAGCCGCACGCAGGGAAGGCGTCAGCGCAAGCGAAATTTGAAGCGCCTAAGGACGCCGGAAAAATACCCGGCCAGACCATAATAGACTTTATCAGATAGCGTATCAAGCATCCGCATAGGTACGCTATTCGCCGACAGAAGTCAGTTTTCAAGTCAATGCGTATATACCCTGGAAGCGTATGATATACTGTAAATGGGTATTAGGATGGCAACAAACAACACTAAAATCGGCACAATAGATGGTTTTCTGCTGCTCGCGAAGGCACACAGGACCTGCGCGCCCGCGCCAGTCATCGAACAGGTGGACGGAAGACACGTAACTTTTTCAAAGGCGACGCCCGCCCTGATGGAAAGGCTGTCGAATGTCGACGGAATCGAAGTGGTTGCTGACGGCGACAGGCAGCTAGTGTCAATAAGGAGGCACTGAATCGTTTGGCCGATTGCGGCCCGCATCAGGTGGGACGCCGTGTAGGCGTCCGCCGAGTGCATCACGGCATGAATTCCTTGTTCTTTATTTTCTCCCTTATGTAGTCGCCGATGAAGGTCAGCTTCTGGCCCTGCAGCGCGTCCTGCTCCAGCTTCTTCTTTCCCTTTATCATCCGCTCGAGCTCGCCAACCCACTCCTTGTGCTCCTTTATCCACTCGTAGTTTAGCATCTCCTGCGCCCGCTTCATGTCCACGTCGCTCGTGTTTATCGTGAGCTTGTTCAGGAAGGGATACTTGTCAAGGTCGGAAAGCGTGACGCCTATGAACCTCGCCTCGGGCGTCGCCACGTCGCCGCCTATGTATGCCAGATTGATGCTGCCCGTCTTTATAGTCCAGTAGATGTACCACCCCCATACATCCGAGTCCGTGAAGACGTACACAGGCAGGCCCCTGTCGGCCAGCTTGCGTATGAGCCTTCTCGTTCCCCTTGCGGCCTGTCCGCCCGGGGTGACAAGCAGGCAGTTCTCGGTCTTCCAGAACCTGTCCTCGTTGAGCCTCTGCCACACGGCGTCCTTCTCCACGACCAGCACGTACTTCGCCTTTATGTCTATGAACTCGATGTCGTTGTCCACGTCGCTCGGGATGGCCCAGCCGCTCCTTCCCTGCTTGCTGCAGTCTATCTCGTCCCTCTGGTTGCCGAAGTTGTCGATGATCTTCATGCTGCCGGCGAGCACTCCGCGCCTCTGCGCGTAAAGGTTCAGCTCCTCCCTCTTGACTCCGAGCGCCACCTCAAGATCCTCGATGAGCGGGTTCGACTCCGATTCTCGCTGAATATGTTCTCGTCGACGTCCTCGCCCAGCGTGTACTTCAGCTGGTAGAACAGTCCCCTTATCGCAGTGTGGAGGTTCTGGTCAAGGAAGCTGTGGCACTTCGCGGCGATG
>CABMGC010000018.1 GCA_902385515.1 uncultured archaeon | reverse complement strand
CACCTTGACAGGACGGCTCCGCAGATACTGCATCTCATTTTCGAATCTAGCAGTGACTGACGATGGGCCGCATTTTCAAATCGGGTCGGGCCGAGCGTACATGTTCCCGAGAAGAAGGGCAGGACAGGACCGAAAAGGGCTCGGTTCTGGCCGCGCTCGCAAGGCCGCTCGAGAATTTCCGCGGTTCGCTATCGCAGCTAAGGCGCTCGAAGGGATATGCGGAATTCACCGACGGAATGAAGACGACCGGAATTCGTGCGGTGGGCGTGCTGAGCTTCGTTTACGGAGTGACGGAGATATCGGAGCACGCGGCGCTTTCAGCGGTCAACCCAGTCGCGGCGCAGGCGGCCGTCATTGAAGGGGCGGTATTCGTCGCGATGGGGGCGATAGTGGTCTTCTGTCCGCTAAGGGCGCGGGCGAATGACATGGTGTAGGATCAGATGATTCCAAACATCTGCAGCAGTATGAATGCCCCGACAATTATCAGAAGTATTCCTGCGATGAGGCGCAGGTTCTTTTTGTTGCTGTCCCTGAAGGCTCCTGCCTTCTCGACGCTCGTGAAGCTTGTGTAGACAAGCGCGGTTATTATCAGCATCGGTAGGATGAATAGGAGGTTGTAGTAGCCGAGCCACAGCACCGCGATGTCCATAGGCACGTCTTTTAGCAGGCTTCCCGCCACCAAGTACGGTCCGGTTATGCATGGGAGAAGGAACAGGGTCACCAGGATCCCTGCCACGAATGCAGAGGGTATCGACACGAGGTTGGTCACCGTGCTCATGAGCCTCGGTTTCCATCTTGCGGGTATTTTGACTATTGGCTCGCCCTTTGAGAAGTAGTCGTAGATGTAAAGCGCGCCCAGCACGAGAGTAAGCGCGCCGAAGAGGCCGTATATGTACGTGCTCTTAAGGTCGGTTACCGCCAGCACGGATTTTATGCCAAACAGCAGCAGCACCCCGACGAGCATGTAGAAGGCGAATATGCCGAGCGCGAACGATATCCCGCCGAGGAGTATCCTGTACCTCTTGGCAGGATCCCTCATGAAAAGCGTCGAAAGGAAGAATATCAGGACGGCGAACGCACACGGGTTGATCGAGTCGACGAGCGCAAGGCCGGTGAATTCCAGTACGCTCAGCTTCTGGAGCCCGGCTATGCCCGGCACCGGCGCCGGAGTGCCGTTGACGGAGAACGCCTCGATGCTGCTCGTAAGCAGCGTCTCGCACTGCGCGTCGCCCACGCAGAAAGTGTTGTTTACGAAAAGGATGGGCACAGAGTTCCAGTCCGACTGCGGGACGCCGTACTTGTTGAAGTATGCGGTAAGGAGGCTCTGGTTGGTTACGGCATTAAGGTACTTGACCTTGAGCACGTACTTTTCGCTGAAATTTCCCATGAACCTGTTCAGCGCCTCGCAATGAGGGCATCCCGGCGCGTACGCGAACACGATGTTTATGGGCTTGCCGTAAGCCCCGTTCGATTGTATCGGGGTTATGCCCGTCGCGTTGAGGCTGCACTCGCCGCTCGCCACGTTGCAGGTCGTCTGCGCGTGCGTTACGCCCACAAGAAACAACAGGGCGAAAACGGCTAGCGCAAGCTGCTTTATCATAGCAGTATCTTCTCGCCAAACGAATATAAAACCGGCAGGGTCATCTCACCGCTGACATCAGGCGCCTGAGCAGCGGCTTCGTCTCCGATACCTCGCGAATCATCCTGGTGAGGTAGGGAAGCCCGTTCGGCAGCCCGCCGTGCCTGAGCCTGTCGACAGCAGCTATGACGTCGTCTTCGAGACAGTCTATAGGCTTTCCGTAGCCTGCGGCCTCCGCCATCCTCATGTTTGTCAGGCCCTCGAAGTGGAATTCCGGCCTCTCAAACAGCATGGGCGTACCCGCAACCACCGCCTCGCTCATCATCGAAAAGCCAGGCTTTGTGACAAAAAGGTCTGCCGCAGATATGTAATCGACCATGTTAGGGACGAGTTCGCCCTTCGATTTGATGCCCGCGCACCCGGTGTTTTGCGCCCTCACGAAAAACTTCAGGTCGGGGTGCATTTCCGACAGCCTTCCGTATGTGTTGAGAGGGGGATTAGACCTTCCGTCAACTATGAGCTTCTCCATCCCGGTGACATCGAGCTCCTTTCTTATCTCCATCCTTGTCCTTTCGACCTTCGACACGATCGGGGGATAGTATTCCGAATAATCGATCCTCGACCTGCGCAGGTCCATGCGGAACCGGTTCGTGAATGCGGCCGTCATCTTTATCGAAGGCAGTATCAGCCCCTCGTAGAAAAGGGACTGCGGATCGGAGAATATCCTCCTCACGTCGTCGAAGTTTGTCGGCACCGCATAGTGCATCACGTTTATGACATTCGCGCCAGGTATCCTTGTGAGGTGCGGCGTGAAATCGTTTATGACCAGGTCGTATCCGTCCTTTCCGCAGGCTTTCCCAATAATCCTGCAGTAGTCGGCAACGTATTTTGGAGAATCTATTGCCAGCCTGCCCAGAGTTCCCATTATGTCCAGCCTGTTCCGATTGCCGCCGGCGAACGAGTACGACATCCCGTAAAACGACGGGTCGACCTTTGCGTCGATCTTGTTCGCGCGGGAGAATTGTTCGCCCTCCTTGTTCGTAAGTATTCCACACTCGACTCCTTCCTTGCTCAATTCATCTATCGTCGCCTTTGCCCTCGCTATGTGCCCGAACCCTATCGTGTTCGGCACGAACAACACTCTCATTGTATCCCCGCTATCGCGTAGCAGTCTGCTTCCGTTTTATGACGATGTATATCGCAGCTGTCGCAGCCAGCGCCAGGACGCCCGCCACGATCTCTTCCATGTCCGATACGCCTATGCCCGTGCTTTT
>CABMGC010000017.1 GCA_902385515.1 uncultured archaeon | reverse complement strand
GCCGGATGGGTCTACGGCGACGCCGATGGGGTGGCTGCCTACCACGAAAGAGCCAATCCTGTTTCCTGTGCTTGACAATTTAGTGACTTTGTCATCCGCGGCGCTAGACACCCAGACGTTGCCGGATGGGTCTATCGCCAAACCCCAAGGCTGGTTACCTACCACGTAAGAGCCCAGCGTAGAGCCTGTGTTCGATAATTTTGTCACTGAACCGCCAGCGTAGTTTGTGACCCAGACGTTGCCGGATGGGTCTACGGCGACGCCGATCGGATAGTTCACGTTGTAGGTGCCCAACGTTGCACCTGAAGAAGAGAGCTTTGTGACAGTATAGTCGCCAGAGTTGGCGACGAAGACGTTTCCTCCTGCGTCAATTGCTATTCCTCTGTCGCCCGAACCTGCGTTGTAGGTGCCAAGTGTTGCACCTGAAGAAGAGAGCTTCGTGACAGTGCCGCCGCCGTGGTTGGTAACCCAGACGTTGCCGTTAGTGGCCACTGCGACGCCATAGGGTTGAGTGCCCACACTATAGGAATTTGAGGCAAACGATCCAGAGTTTATCAGTCCGTTGTACACAAGGAAGTTGTAGGAATATGGGAAGGTTCCGTCAGATATGGTTGCAGTTAGAGTTTGGTATTGGCCGGCATTGACCGGCGAATTTGACGGAGACACCGCTACCGAAAGACCTCCTGCGATCGTGGTTGTCGAGCCTGCAATGGTGGTTGTAGAGCCGACAGTAGTGGTTGCCGAGTTCGTCAGGATTGAACTGTGGCGGTAAATGCCTATGCCTCCGCCGTTGTAGCCTTGATATACATAAATCGCTTTGGCGGTCACGTTAGTCAGGCCCGTGAAAGCATACGTCACTTCAGGGGCGAGGTTTACCGGATTGGTGCTGAGGTTGAAAAAGCTCGTACCTCCGGTGCCGCTAGCGATGAGATAGTTCTCCCACATTGATATCTGCCCACCCACTCCTGGCAAGGTGTATGTGCTAGCTAGCCGTGGGCTGGCCTTATTGGTCAAGTTGATTATTTGTATAGTGTCATAGCCTCCAGTAACATAGGCGTAGTTTCCGTAAGCGAGCACGGGGGAGTAGGCGGTTGTGCCCGTAACCGGCGATGTGATCGGAACGCTCCCGACCACGACAATGCTCTTTGGGTTCGAGACGTCAAGAACCTCGAAATCGCTGTACGTCGTCACATAGGTATATCTGCCGGTAGGCAGATAGCTCTGCAGATTAGGAATTGCCAATGAGCCCGCGGCCTTCGGACTTGTTGGATTAGATATGTTCAGCAAGACGTAGTCGCTGAAATTGCTCGTGTGTATATATCCGTTGGAATAATACGCACCCCCATAGGCGCTGTTGCTCCAGGTATGCTTCCAGACTGGATTGGCAGGGTTGGTTATGTCGTATACGCTAACTCCGACCCAACCACCCGCTTGGTAAAGGTAATGACCCACTATGGCCATCGGTCCTTGACCCCTGCCTGCGTAATTGTACTCGGTGCTGTAGACTGGATTTGCCGGATCGGTTATGTTCACTGTGACAAGATAGCCGTCCTGCGTCGCATATAGGTAATTGCCGTTCTCTATGACATAGAATGTCCTTCCGAACCTTGGTTGAGCCACACCCACGATACCCACTTCATTCGGCGGATTGGCAACGTCGTAGATCGATATGCCTTTATACTGGCCTGCCATATAGACATAGTTGCCGCTCATTGCAAGCTTGTATTCATATCCAGGATAAAGCAGCACAGATACATTCTGGTTAGGGCCGAGATACTGCTGTAGCAGCCTCATCGTCATGGCTGCAGGATTGGTGATGTTGACCGCGTACAGCCCCTCGTAGAACCAAGATACATAAGCGGTATTTCCGACAACTTTGACGTCTTCCGCGTCCTCTTGATTGCAAATGCCAGGCCCTACAAATCCCACAGTGGTGGGAGAGGCGATGTTGGCAATGTTCACCGCCCACAGCCCAAGTCCGTAATCTGCGACGTACATTACGTTGCCGGTTACATTCAGCCCGAACATCTGGTCCTTGGCGCAGGTCACGTCTACGGATCCCCAACTCGAGGGGATTTTCCATGTCGATACCACCACTGGATTGGTTGGAGCGTTTATGTTGAATATCGTCACATTGCCGTATCCGCTTAGGAACGCATAACTCCCACTTATTTCTATACCTAGCGGTGTCGCGGCAGGGGACCATCCGACTTCAACAGGGTTTGCCTTATTCGAGATGTCGTAGATTACGAAGCCATACCGGGCTGCCGCAACGTAGGCGTAATTGCCTGCGACTTTGACATTGGCGCCGCCCTCTTCGAGGTTGGCGTAATAGGCAGCGCTGTAGTAAGCGTTGTGATAGACCGGAGCAGCATGACCTATGATTGTCGGATTCAGCTTGTTAGACACGTCAATTACGAACAGACCTCCCTTAGAGGTCACTGCGTAGGCATAGTTCCCGCTAACGGTAACTCCATATATCTCGAAACCCAGATCTACAGCAGACAGCTTAACTGGGTTCACTAGGGGCAGCCGGTTCCATACGACGAACTCGCTCCCTTCTCCATCATACAGGTAGTTACCCGATACCGCTTCCGAAAAAACCGGCCCGTATCCCCAATGGGATATATTGTATACCTGGATGGTTGGATGAGGAGGCGAGAGCATCGGAAGAGGGAGAAGATTAAGCGATGCGGACGAAAAGTGCATCGCAAACGCAAAGAGTGTCATTGCGATGACAGGCAGCATTAAGTATAAGCTATTCTTCATGTTTTGACCTGGGTTCCTCGTACGCATAGATATGATTGACAGCTATATAAAAACGCAAGTGGGATGACCCTACTAAATCAGCAAAGCCAAGGCTGAGATACCCTTTTATATCTTAATGTTACAACATTTATTGACATTAGGTGCATCACATGGCGAATAAAACCCCCGAGAAGAGAAAGTATACCACCATAACCATACCGACGCCCTTGTTTGCAAGAATACAAAAGAAAATAAGGACCACCGGCTTTTCGTCCGTTTCAGACTACGCCACGTACGTGCTCAGGGAGACCGTCTCGGAGATGGAGATGAAAAAGTCAGGAAACGCCAAGACGGAGGGAGTCATAGGGAAGCTCAGAGCACTAGGCTACACCGAGTGATCGAATGGCAGTTGTCAAGAAGACGAAGGTAGACGCCGCTTCAGAGGCCCTCTGGGAGAGCCCGAGCGAGGCAAACTGGAAGGCCATGCAGAAGGCGCTGAAGGGAAGCGGGATAGAGTACTACAAAATCGTGTTCGCCAACGAAGGAAAGCTGAGCAAGATGCAGGACCTGACAAAATCTTTCGCCGAGCTTTACGACGGCAGATACAAGCTCGTCACGAAGATCCCGATATTCATGAGGGCGGGAAAGAAGATGCGCGGCGCCACGATATACCTTGTGGGCCTGCAGGTGTACAACAGGTGATTTCATGATCAAGCAAGACCTCAAAACGCTGGAAGAGAAGAGCATATTCGTAATAAGGGAGGCGAAGCTCAAGTTTAACAACGTGGCTGCGCTGTGGAGCATGGGCAAGGACTCGACGACCATGCTGGCCCTGACAAGAAAGGCGTTCCTGGGAAAGATCCCGTTCCCGGTAATTCACATCGATAACAGCATAGACTTCCCGGAGACCTACAAATTCAGGCAGGACCTTGCGAAGAAATGGAAGCTCGACCTCATAGTCGCCGACAGCGAGATAAGGCCGGACCTCATAGGGTCGGCGTGCTGCGGGAAGAACAAGCCAGACACTCTCAAGAAGGTCATGGACCAGTACGGCTTCGACGCGCTCATAGTCTCGATAAGAAGGGACGAGCACGGGATTCGGAGCAAGGAGAGGTACATGAGCCCCAGGGACAAGAACTTCAAGTGGGACTACAAGAACCAGCCTGCCGAGCTGTGGGACGACTACTCATCAAAGCTTGACGCGAAGGGCCACGTGAGGGTGCATCCGCTGCTCGACTGGAACGAAATTGACATCTGGAGGTACGTCAAGCAGGAAAAGGTGCCTACCAACCCGCTTTATTTCTCAAGGAACGGCTACAGGTACAGGAGCCTGGGATGCACCCACTGCACGGTGCCGCTCAAGTCAAACGCGAAGAACGTCGACCAGATAATAAACGAGCTCGCGGTGACAAAGGACGAGGAGAGGTCCGGCAGGAGCATGGACAAGGAACGTGAGTACGTCATGCAGAAGCTCAGGTCACTGGGCTACATGTGACCTGCATGTACACGGATGATGCTATGATAGTGAAAAACATCGCGCTGCTCGGCCACAAGGACCACGGAAAGTCTACCCTCATCGGTAGCATGCTCATGCAGACCGGGGCGGCCACCCAGGTTCGGATAAACGAGGCGAAGGAGTACAGCAGGCAGCTGAAGAAGAATTTCGAGCCCGCGTTCATACTCGACAGCTTCGCCGAGGAGAGGACAGGCGAAATGACCATCGACACCACAAGGGCGGAGATAAAGTTCAAGGACATGGCGTTCGCGCTCATCGACGTGCCAGGGCACGAGGAGCTCATAAAGAACATGATCAGCGGCGCGTCTTACGGCGACATAGCCCTCCTTATCGTTTCTGCTAAGAAGGACGAGGGGATAAGGGACCAGACGAAAAGGCACCTCTTCATAGCAAGGATGCTGGGCATAGAAAGCCTCGTGGTCGCGGTCAACAAGATGGACCTGATAGGATATGACGAGGGCAAGTTCCAGGAGATACGGGACGGTCTCGCCGAATTCATAACGAAAATAGGCTTTGAAAGGGCCAGCGTATCCTTCGTACCCATATCCGCGTACAATGGCGAGAACCTTGTCAAGAGGAGCTTAAACATGAAATGGTACAAGGGCAGGCCCCTGATAGAAACGCTGTACGCCTACGCAAAAAGAGAAGGCAGGAAGCAGGCGGATGCGCTCAGGATAGTCACGCAGGGAGCGATACCCAGCGCAAAGGGGGAGCTCGTCGTGGGAAGAATAGTCAACGGGACTGTCAAGACCGGGGAGAAGGTAAGCGTGCTGCCCGCAGGCGAGGCTGCGGTCGTTAAAGAGATAACCGTGAAGGGCAGCAAAGTGAAGAAAGCAGTCTTCGGAGAGAACGTCGCACTCAGGCTTGACAGGAAGGTCATTGCCGAACTCAGGGGCGCGGTGATATCAAGCGCAAGCAGCAAGCCTGTTGTCAGCGACCTGATAAGGGCGAAAATACTCGTGACTGGAAAAATCAGAAAGGACTCTGTGATAAAGTTCAACGGGGTCGACATAAGCTGCAAGAACGTCAAGGTGCTCAACGGCATAAGCACCACGACCGGCGAGCGCAATTCTTCGAAAACCGCAAAGCTCCTTGAAGCGGTGGACGCGGAGGTGAGGCTCGCAAGGAAAATCCCAATCGAAGGCTATGACGTGACGAGGGAGCTTGGCAGGTTCGTGCTCTACAGCGGAAAGAAGTTCGCAGGGATAGGCATAATCAGAGAATAGAGAGATCAGTTGCCGAACGTCCTGGACCTTGCCTTCTCGTTCGCCCTTACTTTCTTCAGGTCTATGCCCTTCAGGTTGGATATCGCGGCAGGTATCCCGAAGCTTTCCGTGCGGACCTTCTTTCCATACAGTTTTCTCATCGCCTTTTTGTCACCGTCCAGTGCGGCCATCACGAAATCCTTCACGTTCACGAGCGATACATAGTCATTGGACTTTACCTCCTCGAATCCTTTGGGCAGCATCACCGCGAAAGGCACCCGCACTATCTCGTCGTAAAGCATCGATCCGTGTCCTATGAAGCCGTGCTCATTGAACGCCTGGCCGTGGTCCGCCGTGATTATTATCAGCTGGTCGTCCCCGAACCTTCTCACGAGGTCCTTCACTATCTCGCAGACGTATCTGTAGCCCTTGCCAGATGCCTTTAGGTACAGTCTTTTCCACTTGTTAACAAGGGCGTCATCCACCTTTTCCTTCATGAACGGCGTGGCCCAGTTGAAGTCCTTGCCCTTGGCCCCTACGTACGGGTCGTGCGGCTCCATCAGATTTATCAGGAAAAAGAACGGCTTCTTGAACGCCATCCTCTTCTCAGTGCGCACTATCTCCCTGCCTCCCTTCTCCAGCGGCCAATTGTCCACCAGCTTGGCCTTTAGCTTCTTCGCGGCGGCCCTTGGTGTCAGGAATATGCCCGAAGTAACGGCGTCGAACAGGAGGTTCGGGTCTTCTTTTAGGAGCGCAAGCGATATCTTCAGGGGATTGGACCCGTACATCTGCCTGTACTTCGCCAGCAGGGGCTTGACCTTGTCAGACACCTCAAAAACGCTGCCGTATATGTCGGTGAAGTACGACTCCTCCCTGAAGGAGTCGAACTCGTCAAAGCCATAGACGGGGTGGACGTATGGGTTTGCGGAGATCGCGTACGTCCTGTATCCCATATCCTTTAGGTCGCTGACCATCGTCCTGCGCGTCAGCCTTATGCGGTCGATGTCAAGGCCTTTCACGGTCTTTGACTCGTGCGATCCGTGTTCGCTAGGATACATTCCGGTCAGCAGCGAAGCGTGGGACGGCAGGGTCCACGGCGACGGCGCGATGCACCTGTCCAGGCACACGAACCTGCCGAGCCTTGAGAGCGGCGCGGCCGCGATGAGCTCGTTGAAAGTGTCAAGCCTTAGCGTGTCCATTACGATTATAGTGACGTTCAATCTTCCCATCAAATGACCGTTTTCCGTAAAGACCTAGCCCTGAAAAGTATTTAGCTCTGTGTTTTTATCTCTGGCGAGTTGACGTCGCCTTTTCGCGTTACCTCGAGAAGTTCCAGCTCCTCGAAGAAGAATTTCTCCGAGCCGATCTTGACGAACTTCATGCCCGCGGCGCGGATTGCCCTATGCACAACTTCGGTGTCATAGGCCGTCGATGTGACTATGAACGCCCTGCCGTGCCCGCTCAGGTGCGCGGCCAGGCCGGAAAGTATCCTTAGCGTCAGCTCGTAGCCCTTTTCCCCGCCGCAAGCCCACAGCTGCCTGCACTCGCCCTTGCACTCGCACGGAAGATATGGGGGATTTGCGAATATGAAATCGAACTTCTCCCCGCCCAACGCAGAGTAAAGATCCGAAACCACCGCCTTGCAGTTCGCAAGCCTCCTGTGCGCTATCGCCGAGTTAATCCTAAACACTGCTTCGGCGTTTATGTCCGCCAAGACTACCGAATCGGCGTGCGCCGCCGCCGAGAGGCCGATTATGCCGCTCCCCGCACACAGGTCAAGCACCCTGCCCCTCGCTTCCTTCACTGCACGCAGGAGCAGGAAGGAATCCTCCGCGGGCTCGTACACGTCCTTGTCCAGCACGGCCTCACCTGAACACGATGCTCGCGTACGCGACCACCGCCCTTTTGTCCTTTGTCACGTCCCCAGAGTTCGCGTACTTTAGGAGGCGACCCTCCTTCGCGCCCGCGGCTTTCGCAAACAGCGCCGCCACGGTTATCGGGCCATGGCCGCAGGCCGTATCGCCGCTTTCGGAGAGCAGGTCATTGAATCCGGCCGTGTCGAGGCGGGCCAGTGCGCCTATTGCGGGAAGATCCTTCTTCTTCGCCACGTCCGCTGGGTCGTAGTGGTCGAAATCGGAGCTCGCGAGCACCGCCACCCTCCTTCTCAGGAGCCTGGCCGTCTTGGATATTGACTCCGCCAGGAGCTCGCACGCTTCCAAAGACTGGTCCCCCATGCAGATGAACACGCACTTCACGTCGCCCAGCGCGTGCCTCACGAAAGGCAGCTGCACCTCGATCGAGTGCTCGTTCTCGTGCGCGTTCTCGTCGTCTTCGATGTAGTGGGAGCTGTTCACTATCTCCTCGGACAGCCTGGCGTCGTTCCTTACGACGCCCAGAGGCGTGTCCCAGTCCTTGAGGGAGACGGAAAGCGGCGACCCGTAGCCGGTGTG
>CABMGC010000016.1 GCA_902385515.1 uncultured archaeon | reverse complement strand
TTGGTCCCTCAAAAGTGAATCTAATCCCTCCATGCTCAATCCTTCCGCTTGGCTGTATTTATTTGTTGACTTTATTTTCTTTTCCCCGAGTGTTTGAATTTGTCGCAAAAACCTATTTATTCCTGACATCTCAAACTCAATTTGGCTAATCCATGGTCGAGTATCCAGTAGTGGAGAGGAAATATCTCCTAAGCGAGAAGATAGACGAGACGCAGGAAGTGCTCGTGATAGGCATGAGGCCGGAAGACGGCAAACCCAACGCCTTCGACCCAGGGATGTTCATGATGCTCTACGGCATCGACAAGCAGACGGGAGAGAAGCATGTGGGAAGGGCGTTGTCGATAGCCTCGGATCCCTCCTCGACCAACATGGAATTTTTCATTATAAAGAACCCTACCCACGGGGAGCACATCGGCAGGTCGCACTTCAATGATGTTGAGATGAACGATCAATTCATACTCAAAGGCCCGAGCGGCCAGTTCAGGTTCGACCCTGCCAAGGACAGCAAGGTGCTTTTCATAGCGGGAGGCACAGGCCTCGCGCCTTTCATGTCAATGCTGAGGCACATGCGCGTCCGCAGCGACAGCACGGACGTGATAATGCTCTACAGCGTCAAGTACCCCGGCGAGGTTATCAGGAAGCGGGAGCTGATGGGTATGCAAAATGCCCTTAGGTTGAAGCTTACTGTCACGGTGACAAGGCCCGCTCCGGATGACGGATGGACAGGTCAGACGGGCCACGTTGACGCGGCGATGATACAAAAGTATGCGACCGACTTCTCCGAACGAATGACTTACGTGTGTGGACCGCTCCCGTTCGTGAAGGCTGTCAAGGATGCGCTTACCGCACTGAACATTCCATCCACGAGGGTCAGCGCCGATGTCTGGGGCTGAGCTACTTCGCTATCTCGAACTCTAGGTCAACGACAACATTGCTTGGTATGTCGGCTCCGTACTGCGCCTTCACTTTCTTTATTGCGAGGTCCTTGAACTCCCTCATTGTCGCCTTCTCGCTTGCCGAAACGACCACCGTGTAGCTGAAGCGCTCGTTCTTTATGGTTACCCTATACTTTTTCTTGCCGCCCATCAGATTCGCGCCGCTAGCTCTTGGGATTTGAGGAAACGCTCTCTACTATGTTCTCGCACTTCTCCACGAGCTTGACAACGTCCTTGAGCCTCGGGTTTATCCCGTAGCCGAGGTCGTAGCCGCGCTCCGTGCGTATGTGCGTTGGCTGCAGCACGTTCAGATTCATGGAAAGGTTGCGGAGCGTGATTATGAGCGTCTTCCTGGTGAACTTGTTGCCGAGTATCTGGTAGAGCTCTCTCGTAGTTCTCGGAGATTTCTCCATGAGCAGCTTGAGCACGGCGAAGTTGGGCTTGCTCAACACCTTTCTGAGCATCCAAATCTTGTCCTCGCCCCTCTCTCTTCTTGCCATATGTGATGAATTCGATACCAAATTATATAAATGTAATTAGTCTTACCTTCGAGCCAAGCTGAAGAAGCTAGGTAAAACCTGATTTCAGAGAAAAGTATAAGAATATTGAGCGATACATACTACAATATGTTTTATCTAGGTAAAAGGTTAGATATACTAGTAAATAAGATAAGGGGCGGGTATACACCTACCTCGCCTCCGGGGAGCCTGAATTTGAGTTTCTCCATAGATGCTTCTGTTGGATGCGAGACTGTTGAGAGCGTTGGTGGCCTTGTGCCCAAAAACATAGGGAAGGGCGACAGAGGATACTGCTACGTAGTAGGCGGAGGGCTTGAAAAGTTGAGCGGCTTCGAGAAAAACAGCGTAGAAAAGGCAAAGTATGCGACGGTCGAGGAGCTCTCTCGATTAAATGCAGAGATCAACATGGGTCTGTTCGAAACCGCGAGGCAGATAGCAACAAGACACCTTGTCGCACACTTGGACAAGGGCAGATCCGATTTTCTCTCGTATCTTATCGCGCATGATACAGTGGGTTACGGGCCCATAAGCATACTCATGGAGGACAGGAAGCGCATAGAGGAAATAGAAATAAACGCACCCTCCGCTCCGATAAATATCTTCCATGCCGACTACGGCAGGTGCGAGACTAATCTTAGGTTCGCAAATGAAAACGCGTTCAAGCACAACCTGAACAAGTTAATCTATGAAACAGACAAGGAGCTGGGCGAGCTCACACCCATAATAGACGCGCAGGTTGGCGATGCGCGAATACATGCGCAAATCAAACCGTATGCACAGAGCGGAGCCGTGGCGTCAATACGGCTCACTGACAACAGGCTTGTTGGCTTCGACTATCTTGTCAGGAAGGGAACGACGAACTTTGATGTGCTCGCTTATCTCTGGCTTGCCATGGACTCCGAGCTGAACATAATGATAGCAGGTTCGCCAGCGAGCGGCAAGACTACGCTGATGAGTGCGCTCTTCGGCTTTGTGCCCAGGGTGGAGAAGATCCTCACTATAGAGGAAGAGGTGAACGAGCTGAAGATAAAGCTCGACATAAACAACAGTGTGGCGCTCTACGGCTCTGGGCACGGCAGCAAGGCAAGCACGAGGGACCAGGTGATTAACGCGCTCAGGATGAGGCCCGATAGGCTCGTTGTGGGAGAGGTGCGCGGCGAAGAGACGCGCGAGCTCTTCTCAGGGGGCAATCTTGGCATACCGTTCATGACAACCATGCACAGCAACGAGGGCGGCATGGAGATAGTGAAGAAACTGATGATAAAGCCGATGTGCGTGGAGGCGCGCTCGCTGAACTGCCTAGATATTGCGATCTACATGAAGCATCTCGGACTCTCGAAAAGACTGCTGAGCGACGTCTACGAATACCGCTGGCTTAGCAGGGCGGAAACAGAAAAACTAGGCACTGTGATAGAGCAGAGCGACTCCGTAGACATTCACAGCATAGTTTCTGGAGGGGCGCTTGACACTGTTGCGTTGCCGACATCGAAGGTTATCGCGGCTTTTTCCAGAAAGAACGGGATTACGAAGAAGCTTGCGGCCAAGGAGATGGAAAGACGAGCAGAGTTCCTGAAGGTGGTGCTCGAAGGCTGCAAAGGCCCGAAGGAGGTATTGGAAAAGTTGCAGGGATAC
>CABMGC010000015.1 GCA_902385515.1 uncultured archaeon | reverse complement strand
CTCTAGCGAAGGCCATAGAGAACGTGCGGGAGGAAAGGGTCAGGATGCGCCCAGGGTACGACGGCGTCTTCGGGGTGATAGACCTGCTCAGCGACGGCGTCTCAGGCAAGCCGATAATAGAAAACGCAGGGAGGCACGGCCAGAAGTCAATGGGAGACTTTTGACCAGTCTGGGGTAATTATCCGCTGTTTTTTCGACAGAAACTAAGCAAATGCATACGCTTTAAAATTTAGTCAGGTAAATCCAAACATGGAACACGCAACCTGCATTTCGCTTGCCATATTTGTGCTATGCTTTCTGACCAGCGCCCCGTGGGCCTACACCACCCAGGTGCATGCCGCGGCAGTTCTGGAAAACGCAAACCAGGGGATTCTCACGCTGATCAGCCTGAATCTCACGCCGGGCAATGGCACGGTGAAGGTCGACGGTCCGGCGGAGGTCGATTCGAGCACGGTGCTGTCGGCCAAGGAGGCGGCATCATATGCGGCATCGTACGAGGGAACCAATGCTCTTGCCTACAACTTCACCTATTTCATAAGCAGCGACAGCAACAAGGTCTCCGGCCCCAGCGCCGGGCTCGCATTCACTCTGCTTGCGATAGCAGGCATGCAGCAAAGGCAGCTTCCTGACGACTTCTCAGTTACCGGGACCATAACTCCTGACGGTTCCGTGGGCCTGATAGGAGGCGTCCTGGACAAGGTCGAAGCCGCAAAAGCCGGAGGCTCCAGATATATGATAGTCCCTGCGGCGCCGAGCTCGAGCTTTGAGGGCCTGCTATATTATTTGTCCCAGCAGACGTCGGGCATACCTGTGATCGAGGTAAGCAACGTATCGCAGGCGGCCCAGTACCTGTTCGGCGGCAAGACTCTCACACCCATGAGGCTGAATCTGAGCCAGCCGTATGACGTTAATGCGATTCCAAGCTTCATTCCCGTATGCACGGACTGCAATGTCGACGCGTTCAACAGCCTGGTCAACGCCACATTCGACTTCGCCGGCGGGGCCATAAACGGGATAGGCGGAAACTTCGCTGACGCGAAGCGGGAGCTCAGCAGCAACTTGGGCGCGTACGAACGAATAAGGACGAAAGGCTACCTTTACACTGCCGCGGATTTCGCATTTCTCGATTACTCGTACGGTTATATACTGAGCCATGCGGGGGGCATAAACTCCACCGCGGCCGCGGCAACGCTGGACAACGTTTCGGCGTACTGCTCCTCCCTTGCCTCTCCGAATATGACTGACGCGAACTACGAGTATGTGGTCGGCGGCAGGCTCAGGCTTCTCTGGGCGGGCATAACGCTTAACTCCTCAGTAAACGCGCTGATATCCGCACAGACCACCGACGACGTGGCGCAGAGCCTTTACAGCGCGTCGGCGGCGGCCGGCTGGTGCCAGGCGGCCAACGAGCAGTTCGCCATAGCCTCGCAGCTCGGCGGAAACTACGTGGGTGTGTCGCCTTCCGTGAAAACGGAGGCGGCGCGCCTAATAGGCAACGAAAGCGCGCTGGCTGGCGGGGGAATATACGCGCAGTCCGCAAGCGAGGCATATTCCTCCGGGGATTACGCCACTGCTCTGTACGCTGCCGAGTACGTCAACGCGTTCGGAAGATCGGTGCCCTTCGCCAACCTGAGCGCCGGCGAACTGACCGCTTCGATAAACGCGAACCTGGCGAACTCGACCAAGGGCATATGGCCAGCGGAGTTCACCGGGCAATCAAGGTTCTACGCGAGCCAGGCCCTGGCGGCCAGCAACAAGACTGCCGCCCTCGCGTACCTTTACCAGGCATACACGACATCCACCCTAGCAAGGGGCATATCCTCCGCTAACGCGCAGCTCTCCGGCACTTTCACCGCTTACAACTCGACCGGGACATCGGCCCAGCAGCTGGCCGACATCAGGCAGAACATAAGCGGCATCCAACAGAGCATATCGCAGATATATGCGGTAATGCTGATAGGCCTGGTGCTGCTGTTCGTGGCTTTCGTGGCCATAATCGCGCTGGTGCTAAGGCATGAAGGTCCTCGCAAGGCCAAGAGGGGCAGGTGATGCGGATGAAAGACCTATTCTGCTCCCCTGAACTGGCCAAGGAGATATTCCTGGAGACGCGCCATTTTGTCGCCATCCCGGACATAAGACCCATCCTTCCCGGGCATTCGCTCATAGTTCCAAAGCGGCATGTGCTCGGAATGCCCGACCTGACTGACGACGAACTCGTAGATCTTGGCGTCATCCTTCGCAGGCTGGTTCCGGAATTGCTCAAGATGTACAAAACGGATTCGTATCACCTTTCGGTCAACTCCGGAAGGCACTCTGGAATGTCAATACCGCACCTTCACATGCACGTGGTGCCAAGGAGCGCAGGTGACACGTACATCAAGAAGCACTTGACGGAGTTTTACGACGACCTCGGCGCGGAGACCGCTCCGCTTGCGGCCAATTTCGAAGAAGAGCTAAAGAAGATGCGCAAGATTTTCAAATACGAACCAGCGAAACAAGAAGGATAGAAAGTATTGCCAGGGCCATCGCTGCGAGAGACAGGTTCCTCGCGCCGTCGTAGAAAGAATCCGATTTGAAGACGATGTGGCCGAAACTTACGTACAGGAGCAGGACGTCGCTTACAAGGACCATCGCCCCGTATGTGAGGCTGCCCTCGAACGGCGGCACCGAAACAAAGAGATAGGCGCTTACGGCTATCGCCGCCAGATACAGTACCAGCGCAACCCACGCGGCAGGGCCAAGGCCTATTGCCTTGGGAAGCGTGAGCGCGTTCCTGACCTTGACGTCTCCCTTGTAGTCCCGTATGGTCCCGTGGATCTCCCTGCCCATCCCGCTAAGGAACACCATCGCGCAGACGGGAATTATCGAGGGCGCTAGCGCTGACGCAACCACGTAGTTCCCGTAAATGAACGGTATCACCATCGAAAGCGCAACGTAGGTGTTTCCCACAATAAGCACTTCCTTAAGAGTGCGGGCGTAGACCGCCGCAAGCGCGGCGAAGACGAAGGCTATCGCAAACGCGTACGCGCCTATGGGCGCGCTGGCAACAACCCCTATCGCGAACGACGCCGCCGCAGTGTACTTCGCCTGGCGCAAAGTGAGCGAGCCGTTGACCAGCGGCCGCTTATTCTTTTTGTTGAGCCGGTCCACCTCGATGTCGTAGTAGTCGTTAAGCGCGAACGATCCCATGCTTACGAATATGGGCGTTATGAGGCTTAGGGCCAGCGTCATCGCGCCCGGCGGACCGCCTGCCAGCATCTCGGCCGCAAGCACCGCTATGACGAGCATTATGCTGTGCTCTATCCTGGTGAGCCGAAGTATCGCCAAGACCTTGTTCATGATCTCATTTTGGCGACAAAGGTATAAAATAGTAAACAGCAGGTTAGGCTACCAGCGGCGCGCCGCATTTGCTGCAGAACCTGGCATCGCCGACGTTCTTGGTGCCGCACCTCTGGCAGTACTTGTACTCCCCGCGCCCGGCCTCGCCCGCCTCCCTGGGCTGTTCGACATTTCCCGGAACTTCCATCAGCTTTCTGTTCACGAAGTCGACTATGAGCTTCGCGTCCTCGTTGGGAACCCCCGCTATCTCGCCCTCCTCCTTGCCGTTCTCTACGGATCCCGTGTCCTTCTCGAATCCGCTGAGCCGTATGAATATGGTCGAGGACATTATGCCCTTCTCGATCCTGATCCCAGTTATGTCCTTGTAGAATATTACCTGGGAGTCCTCCTTAAGCCCCATGTCCGACTTGCTCAGTATCAGCAGCCTCTTGTCTGTGACGACGATGGTGGTGGGATAAAGAAGCGAGCCGCCGGCGGCCCTAAGCTGCCTTGTCGTCATCTCTACCTTCTCGTCGGGCCAAAGGAGTTCCTTTGCAGCGTCAACTTCCGCCGCGTCTACTGCCATGAAATCTAATATCTCTTGAGGTTAAGCAATAAATACCTTCCAGTAGTAGATATTGCTGTTTGGCGCTCGCCATCTCTTAATTTGAGGATGCCAGAATGACTGAAAAATCACCTTTGAATTCCCTTCCGAAGCACAATCTTTTTGGCATAGACGAGCAGGACTATGACTCTGCGCGCGTAATCGTGCTGCCCATACCTTACGACGCCACCACCACCTACAAGACGGGTTCTAGGGAAGGGCCGGACGCGATCATCAACGCGAGCAGGAACATGGAGCTGTACAGCTGCGAGCTCGGCAGGGACGTAAGCTCGATGGGCATATACACGATGCAGAGCATGTCGCCCGATGTCAGCTCCCCAGAGAACATGATCGATGGAATAAGCAAGGAGGTAAGCATAATTTTGCAGGATGGAAAGATACCGCTGATACTTGGCGGGGAGCACACCGTCACGCTCGGGGCGCTGAAGGCGTTCAAGGCGCAGGACAAGGACATAAGCATCATACACTTCGACGCGCATGCGGACACGAGGCCCGAGCTGCTGGGCAGCAAGTACATGCATGCAACCGTCATGGCGCGGGCAAAGGAGCTGTACAAGAACATCGTGCACGTCGGGATAAGGAGCATCGACGCAGATACCGCAAAGAACGGGGAGAGGAACGCGATGCTCTTCATGGAGGACATGAGGAGCATGGATTTTGACGACGTAATATCTTTCATAACCAACGCGGCGCCCGGGAACGTCTACGTGACAGTGGATCTTGACGTGCTCGACCCGAGCGAGATGCCCAGCGTGGGCACGCCCGAGCCGGACGGCCTCAGGTTCTACGAACTCATGAAAATAATAAAGGGCATCGCGGAAAGGAAGAAGCTCGCGGGGCTCGACATAACCGAGCTCTGTCCGATACCCTACCTTCACGCTCCCGACTACCTCGCGGCGAAGCTCGCCTACCTGACGCTGGGCCACTTCATGTTTTCAAAGGGGACTGTGTGAGAGTTCATTGCGCTTGCGTTTTGCTGTTCGTGCTGATGACAGGCTGCGCCAGCGCGGGCACGGTGACGCTCACAGGTTCGTGCGTGAGGCCGGACCTGGCCGGCAACTTCATGCTGTTCAACATATCCAACTCCGGCAACGACACTGCATACGGCATGCGCATAATCCCATTCATTTTCGGGGCTGCGCCGGCGAACAGCACCTACTACATCGATACGGTGCCTCCCGGATCCCAGCATAGCCTGAACGTGAGCCTGCACAACATTGCCAACGGCACCTACTCCGCGCACTTCGTGGCCGTCTACCAACAGGGGAGCGAGGTATTCACCGTGCTTTTCCCGTGCGTGGTGAGCTTCTTCAGCGTGACGCACTCGCAGATATATGTTTCCCCAACCCAGATCCGCAACAGGAACGGCTCGACCACGGTAAAGGTGGAGCTCTACAACGCGGGATCCGACAGCGTCGCCGCGAACGTCTCGCTCGTGCTCTCGCCCGCAGTATCCGTTTCTGCGCGCAGCCATTCGGTCACTATCCCCGCGCTGTCTAGTATGAACGTCAGCTTCAACGTTGACCCGCCTTCTGGATCGCAGGTGGATTACACCGCCGCCGCGGTCGCGCAGTACGACAAGGGGGGGCTCGGCTATGTGAGCCAGGCGTCGTTTCAGCTGTCGTCACTCGCAGGGTATCCTGACGAAAGTGGCGCGATCTCCCCTGGCACGGTCGTTTTTGCCGGCGCAATTGCCGCGATATTGGTGCTGGCTGCGCTCCTGATCTTCGTCCAGATGCGAAACCGCAAGAAGCAGCAGCGATGACTGCGGTTGGCGCAGGCCATTGGCCATCGCTATTTATTGCCCAGCAAGTAATACGCGCTGTTGCCATTTCCCGAAGTCGCCAGGGGAGTGAGCGCGTATGCGTTCGAAAGCTGCTTGCACAGCGTATCGTGGTACGGAGGTACGAGGCACCAGTAGCCGTAATCCAGGACCGCGCAGTTGCGGAAGCCAGTGCTCGAGCTGAGGTTTCCGCTGGTGCTGAGGTATCCTATTTGCGACGAGTTCACGCCCACCTCGTACCAGATGTCCGGGGTGAATGAGTACACGACGCAGCCGGAGGGCACGCTGGAGTGGTTGCCGTAGAAGAAGTTCATCGCCTTGAGAATCACAGTCTGCTGAGGCATTGCGCCAGGGCTGATGGTCGTAAGAGGCATCAGCGCTATGAAAGGATATGCCGCGACCGCCGAAAACGCCACTCCTGCTACCGCCACCCCTGCGGCGAGCCCTGCTAGACGCATCTTCTTCTTTCCCCGTGCGACGAGCGCCCGCGCCCCGTCTCCCAGCTTGCATACGCCGGCCGCGGCAAGTATGGAAAGCGAAGGAAGCAGCTGAAGCATGAATCTCGAGTCCACCCCGAACGTAGCAGCTCCTGCATAGAACGAGCAGTAGAATCCGAAGTATACTGCGAACCAAAGCCCTAGGAGCAATATGGCGAAGAACCTGCCGGGTTGTCGCTTATCGAAAGCGATCAGGAAGCCTCCGATTATTGCCATCACGGTCACGGCGCCGTTGAACACTATCGGATACATGCCGACGCTGTTCATCCCCCGCAGCACCCCCAGCACGAACTGCGCGTTCACGCCCACGTTGTTCTCG
>CABMGC010000014.1 GCA_902385515.1 uncultured archaeon | reverse complement strand
GTTCGAAATAAAAAATAAAACAGAATATGCTCTTACAAAACGCTCAAATTTGAGTGTTGATGGGACAAGTTTTTACGTAGTTCGAGAATTAAGCTTACCCTGCATATTATCTCCAAACCAAATTTTAGATGCTGGAACTCCTCTCACATTAACAGGTATAGAAGCTAGTGGTGGAAGTGGCTATTATGCCTACCAGTGGTATAATTTTACTACAGGAAATCCTGTCATAGTAACTGGCGCAACAACGAATGTTTTGCAGGAACTAGCGCGGGTTGGGTGCTCCCCTTGCATATATGCTCTAAACGTTTCCGATTACTCTACGGGTCAAAGCATAACTTCACCTTCGGTTAAAGTGGTAATATTTCCTCAGTTGTCTGTCGCGTTAGCTGCCTCAAATACAATTATTTCAACTGAAGGACAGCCTACGCTACTTACTTCAACGGTTTCAGGAGGAACTGGCGTGCAAAACTTCACCTATCACTGGTTCAGACAGCCACTCGTCGGGCAGCGCATGCTCGTGGCTGGTGCTAATTCTAACACACTGATCCAATATCCCAATGTCACTGCCAATTACACAGTCGTAGTCACGGATAGCGGCGTCACGACGCCTTTTAACGTGTCCAATACAATCACAATCACGCGCGCAATTTATCCAAATGTCACTTTGACCTTCAGCAACAACCAAAACGTTGCGACTTCCACTAACTTCCAACAGCGTGTTCAGACTAACTCGAGTCCCGTTTTCCAGAACATGAGCAGTAATGGAGGTAACGTCAGGTTCTACATCGGGCAAAACGAACTCTACTCGTGGCTGCAAAGCAAATCCGGATCTTTAGCTGTCTATTATGTAAAAATTCCTTTAGGAATAGGAGCGAACTCTCTGGCAATGGTAAACATGACTTTCCTGAGTTCATTAGCAAATTTTGATGGGGTATATGCGGGTCGCAACCCAACTTTGGGGTCTAGTGGGTATGGCGCCTGCTCTGGCGTTATGAACTGCGACAACGGAGCGAACGTCTTTGCGTTTTACGACAATTTCAAGTCAGGGGAGACGCTGAGCGCGAAATGGAACTGCACTTCGGGATTCAATCCAGTACCTTCAAACGGGATATCGATGTATCAGTCTGCTACGTGGGGCTGCAAAACTTGGGATATCTACGACCCGTCGCAGCTTACCGTTGACTGGGACGGACATTTCGATACCGGTGCCGCAGGTGAACAGGTACGATGGCAGGCCCCCGGCGCAAGCCCGAGCAATTATCCAAGGTATTTGATCAGTTCGGCAAGCGGGGCAGGCTGGGGGGTCTCGGGCCTGCTGTATGCCCTGACGCTGTCGAACACCTCTTCGGCGTCGCATTCATACTGCTTGACCAACGGCAACGGAGCGTGCAGTTCCGGGTTCATGTTCATAAACAATACAGCAAACCACCTTTTCACGCTGAAGGAGCTTTCTTCGTCTGTTTCCCTGACTGCAGACAACCTTGCATGGTACAATGGCTCGGCATCGCCGCAGAGTAACTTCGCCGCCTTGACCCAGGCGAAGCTAGTCATATCGGCGCCTCCAAGCTCCGGTACGATATACACCCAATTTTTAGCGATCAGGCAGTCATCGCCTAATGGCATAATGCCTGCGATGTCTTTCAACCCTCCACAGGCGCAGCAGCTCGCCGTCAGCATAACTCCAGTAAATCCAACCATAGTTAACGGAGGAAATGTGCAGCTAGTGGCAAATCCCTCTGGCGGAACCGCAAACTACAGTTATCTGTGGTATTCTATGCAGGGCAGTACATCTCCGACCTGCACCGCCGCCAACGTGCTGGCGGGTGAAACTGCGTCTGCAGTGTACGTTAGTCCCAATTCAACAACTACTTATGCCGTCAAACTGAGTGATTCTGGAAGCTCGATATGCTCCGCTGGTGATATAATCACAGTCACCCCTGCCTTTGGAATATTGTCATTTACCGCATCGAACTCGCCGCTGATCGTTGGCCAGAACCAGACGCTGACTGGAGTCATTTCCAACGGAATCGCGCCGTACACTTACAACTTTTTCGTGTATTCGTATTCTCTGCCGCAAACTACGCCGTTCTCCGTCCTTCACACGGGAGTGAATTCTACGACAGACGACTTTACTTTCAATCAGGGTACGCAGTACACGCCAGGAGACTGGGGCGCTACTCTTATCGTTACCGATGCTGCGTCCCAGACTGGCGTCACCGCGTTGACCTACATCCTTAAATCGGATCTGCAGGCAAACCCGATTGTTTCGGCGGCGCCGACAATACACCAGGGCAATTCGGTGATACTCAATTCAAACGTCTCCGGCGGCGTGACTCCCTTCAGCATAAACTGGTATTCGCAGGCCGGCTGCCTTGGGGCGGTACGCCACTCAGGAACTGACTATGAGGCAACTCCTTCGAATACCTCTGCATACAGCTACAATGTCATTGACTTTTATGGTTCGCATAATTGCTCTGCGTCGAAGATTATAACGGTAATACCTGCCCTGAGGTCAAACTGCATTCTTGCGCTTTCATGGGTAAATCTGACTGGGGCTGGTTGGGTCAACCGTTACGTGTGCACTCCAAACGAATTTGGTGTGACACGCATTACGAACGGTCAGAACGGCCAAACTCCAGCAGACATTGCAGCGTATGTCGTAGGTGGAATCCCGCCATATGCCATAAATTGGTACAAAAATTCGAGCCCCACGAGCCAATGCAAAGGAACTCCTGTGCACACAGGTGCCAACTATTCAATACCAAATAGCGACCTAAAGTATGTGACCCAAACATATTACACCTACAGTGTCGCGGATTCCGACAATACCTTGCCAAACAATGCCATGAACTGCTCTGGCAGCTCGATCGGATATGCGTTCGCTCCGCTCACGGCGACTAGTACGCCGGTCTGCAGGAATATTCATGATGCTACTACTGATGAGTACGTTCCACCTAGCTATCCTTGGAATTGCGTGGCTCCTCATTACAACCCAAAAATTATCGATAATAAATCACAAATAATCTTTCGCGGAGAGTCAGGAGAGATAAACGCGCACCTCAATGGCGGAATAGGTCCGTATTCTGATCTCGGAGGTTATTATTCCATATCTCCATCGAATACTACAACTTTCACTTATTGCGCCAGTGACAGCGACAGCAACTCGTCTTGCGCAGGTACAGTAATAAATTATGTCCCGCCTTTGGTGAGCATAAATGCATCAGCAAATAGCATCGAACAGGGCAGGTCCATCAATTTCAATGCCACGATCTTGAATGGAACGGCGAATGCGAGCAGATATTGCTATTGGTGGGAGGCCAGGTCTCTGACAAATCCCAGCGCAAACTTCAGTTACATAGTATCCAACTCCACAAGTTACAGGGTCATAAGGGAAAATCTAAGCAGCAGTTTTTCAATGCTTAACAATCCGAATATCTGCTTGATACCGTCAAGTTGGAATCTTGGCGGAAGCGGCCAGGTGAAATTAGCGGCGATGAACAACACTCCTGCGGGAACATATCAGGTCAGGCTGTTCCTTGACGAATTCTTGGGCGAAAATTCGCTTGTGGAAGTGAATGCGACTTCGAACATCCTCAACTTCACAGTAAGCAATGCCAGTACCTCTCCTCTGCTGTCTTCTGAAATAAGCGGTACGTTTGATTTAGCGACGGGCAATGTCATAGTGGCGGCAAACGCAATCAACGGAGCCCCTCCATATACCTATCGCTATGGCATAAATCTTCTAAATCTAACGCCGATCATGGGAGAGGCGCACCCTCAGCTTGGCGGAACCGAGAACGCCTTTGATACGCTCGCATTTCATCTGCCTTCCATATATGCCGGGAATGTCGTTAACGCGACGCTCCTCATCAATGACGGAAATTCATACCTTGCATCGAACTGGATACTCATAAGTACCAATACGACAACTATCACGACCACGACCGCTTCAACGACCAGCACCACGTCGACGTCATCCTCGACAACCACCATCGCAGTTTATCCCAACCTCTACGTGACCCAGCAGTCCACGGGGAACGTCCTTATCATAAACACGACGACGGGCAGCGTCATTGGCAACCAGAACATAGCGTACAGGGTCGCGGACGCCGCCTTCGGGCAGTCGAAGAAGTCGATCTTCTTCCTCACGAGGAGCACGGGCACCAACTTCCAGGTGAAGAAGTACAACATCTCCTCCGCCTCGGTCACGGACACTCTTAACATAGGCGCGCAGGCAGCAAGGGGGATTGTGCTCAATCCCAGCGGGACGTACGCGTTCGTTACGAACTACGGCAACAACACCGTCTCGGTGATCTCGACGTCAGGCTCGATGTTGCTGACGCGGACAGTCCCTGTCTGCCAGTCCGACAACAGCAATGCCTCCGGGATGGGCCAGGGCGCAGCGGTAACGCCGAACGGCAGCTATCTCTACGTCACATGCATGAACGGGATATCGAAGGTGGACCTGTCCGCCTGGACGGTGAACACCCTCTACTTCATCACCACCCCCGACGGGCACGCCTCGTGGAACTTCGCCTACGTGAACTTCACCCCGAACAGCGCCGTCGCGTACGTCACCGCGCAGAGCGGCGACGCCGGAACCTATTACAACGTGCTGAAGCTGGGAGTCAGCAACGACACCCCTCTGGCCGCCATCTCCACGAACCTGAGCGAGGGCAACAACGGCAAGCCCAACCGCATCGTGATCTTGCGCGGCAACGCGTACATCGGCACGATTGGCGGCGGCAACAACGCCGTCGAGGTGATGAACCTTACGAACAGCACAGTCACGGGTTCGATAAGCCTCGGCGGCCTTCCAGTGGGAAGGCTTACCTTGACGCCCGATGCGCAGCGCGCCTACGCGATAGGCTACGTGAACGTCAATTGGGGAGGCCTAAGTCCGAACGTGTACGCGCTTAACCTGAATAATCGTTCGGTCGCTAGCACCATCGTGACCAGCGCGACCTACAACGCGCTGGACGCGGAACTGAGCCTCATAAACCCTTGAAGGAAAAAGTGGAACGCGTTTATTCAGGGCGTCTTGATTTCAGCCATAAGATTTATCGAATTTTTTCTCTCGACTTTATGGTGAGCTGTATTTTATAATCAAGTCATGAAGGATCTGAGGAGGGCCATGCCCTGCTTGAACCCTGCCTTCGACGAGCCGAACTTCCTTATCCTGAAAACGTAAGGGACCTCCGCGATGCGCATCGTCCCGCGGTCAACGCACTTGAGTAAGTCAAACAGCACCTTGTATCCCTCCGGCACGAACCTGTTCTTGTTCTTGTGGTAGACCCTGCCCGCGACCTCCCGCTCTATTCCGAAGAATCCCGAGAATATGTCCCCGCAGGTCTCCTTCCTTTCGGCGTAGAGGACCGCCCTGCCCATGTACATGAGGATGCGCGATATGGTCTTCCTGTAAAGGTCCCAGTCGGTCACCTTGACCCTCACGGCCACGGCGAGGGCGTTCCCCTCTTCAAGGCTTTTTGCTACGTCGGCTATCTTGCCGACCGGGTGCTGCATGTCCGCGTCCATGACGATTGCGAACCTGGTGCCGCTCATGCCTATCGCGTCAATAACGCTCGCGGTGAGCCCTTTCTTGCGGCCTTCCGCGGCCCTGTCGAGCAGCGTTATATTCCTGTTTTTCAAGGCAAGCTTCCTTACGATTTTCTTGGTTGCGTCCGTGGACCCGTCGTCCGCGACCATCATGCGCATTCCCGGATACGCCCTGGTGACGTAGCCGAGTATCTTGCCTACGGTCTTGTCCTCGTTGAGGGTCGGCAGCACAATAGTGAAGTCTTTGTAGTCTCTCAAGTGATCATCTCATCTCACAGGAACATTGACGCATAGCCGACAGCGAGCCCCACGATCTTCCCGAACGTCTGGACCCTCCCGCCGACCCTTTTAAGCAGGGAGAGCTCGCTCTTTCCAAGGGCCCCGGTTTTCACCAGAAGCGGAGGATACATCAGCACGACCGCCGCCATTCCTATGATTAACTGGAAGGTTGCGCGCACGGGAATCAGGTTTATCGGAAGCATGATTGCGGCGAGTGTCACGCCCGCCAAAAGAATCCTCGCAATCTTTCCGTATTCCGTGCGTATGTGGAGCCTGTCCTTTGCGTATCTTATGTAAAGGACGTCCGCTGTCAGGCTCCCGACGAATACCATTCCGATTATGACGCCGTATGCGCCGATGTAAGGGACGAGCGCGACCGTTGCCGCGAGGCTTGCGGCAGACGCGACCACCGAATATTTCAGGAAGGTCCTCACGTCGCCGACGCTTATCACAAGGGATGACGCGTAGCTGCCTATGATGCCCGCGAGTATGCCTATCGCTATCGCCGGTATGTAGAAGACGCTATCGATGTACGACGGGAAGACCGAAGACACGAGCGCGGTCGGGAGCACCATCAGGTACGCGACTATCGGAGCGGTTATAAGTATACCGAAGTATACCGAGTAGTTGTAGAGCTTCTTGAGCACATCGGTGTTTTTCCGTTTCGCTATCGCGCTGGCGAACATCTGCACGAGCACGGATCCTATGAAGCCGAGCTCTATGCTTATGAGGGACCCGATCCTGCTTGCGACCCCGTAGGAGCCAACTATCGCCGAGACGGAAAAGACGCCAAGCAGCATGATGGAGAAATTGCTGACGAGCCCGGACACTATGCCCGCCGCCGACACGGGGACGGAGAAGCTAACCATGTCCCTCGCCCTCTTCCACATGCCGTTTAGTTTGAGGCTGAAACCGAAGCGCTTCGCTATGAACGCGGTGCCTATGATGGTGCCTGCAAGCGGGCCGATGACCATCCCCGCGAGCGCGCCCATCGGGCCGTAGCCGGCGTACACGAGCAGGATGCTTATGGCGGCGTAGGTTATGTTGTAGAGTATGTGCGCCATGGACGACCACCTGCCCTCGCCCGTGCCTATCAGGGCGGAATAGACGAGGTTGAAGAGCGCGAGCGTAACCACGCTCATAAGCGCGAAATTGATGAGGCCTGAGTATCCCGCGCCGTGGAACACGTAGCCCGATATCGCCGCGCTGAACGCGATTCCTATGAGGACGGCTGCCCCGCTGGTCATAAGCGTCAAAAAGAAGCTGTCCCCGAGCGCCTCCCTTATCTGTTTCGTCTTTTTCTGCGCGAGCAGCAGGGGCATGCGCTTGTTCAGGTACGTGCCGAAGCTCATGCTGCACAGCGAGCCGAAGAACAGCGCGACTCCCATCGCGAGCGTGTAGATTCCGTAGCCGTTGGGATCCAGCATCCTCGCGACGACTATGAGC
>CABMGC010000013.1 GCA_902385515.1 uncultured archaeon | reverse complement strand
GTTCGACTATCCCGACGAAGTTCTCCCTTTTCTTTGGCCCCTCCTTGTGAAAGTCCTCGTGCGCGTAAGAAAGCCTGACGCCGTGTCTCTCGTAGACCCCGTTCGCCTTGCATATCTTGTCATCCACAAGGGGCGTTACGCCAACCTCGTTGAGTATCTTTATCAGCTCCTGCGCCCTCCCGATTATGTGGGCTCCGAAAAGGACTATGCCCCTCTCGAGCTTCATTTGTGCGTAGTGCTGTATCGCGGTCACGACTTCATCCCTGTCCTCGAACACCACGTGCGGGCTCGGATAGGTGGAATCCATTATCAGGACATCTGCCTGCCTGATCTCTATTTTCTCAGCGATCACGGGCTCGGACATCTGGTAGTCCCCGCTGTACACCACGGAGTAGCCGTACACGTCGTTTTCGACGTAGAGCTGTTTGGAGCTCAGTATGTGCCCCGCGTTCAGGAGCTCGACGCAGTCCGGCTCGTCGGCAAGCTCCACTTTAAGGTCGCTCCTGCTCTCTATAAGGTCCTTTGTTATCCTGCTCGCCAGGGCCTTCTTGTTTTTCCTAAGGCCCGCCATATGATCGGTATGGGCGTGCGATACGAAGTTTACGTTAGCGCTCGGATCCCTCGAGTCAAGTGCCACCTTGTAGTCCCCGAGAATCAGTGACATTGCGTCGCCTCGTTGATAGCGGTTTTAAACTTATTAAATGTTCTTGCCCACAAATAATCTGTGTTTCGCATGGCCGAAAAATTAGTGATCATAGGCTCGGGCCCGGCCGGCCTGTCCGCAGCGATGTACGCGGCAAGGGAGGGATTCAATCCACTAGTCATAGGGGGCTTTGAGGCAGGCGGCCAGCTACTGCTCACAACCACTGTGGAAAACTTTCCCGGATTTCCCGACGGTGTCCAGGGATACCAGATCATAGACCTCATGAGGAAGCAGGCGGTGAAGTTCGGAGCCAGGTTTGTCGACAAGGACGTGTCGGCCGTCGATTTCAAGTCAAGGCCGCTAAAGGTGACTGTGGAAGGAACGGTATACGAGTCCGATTCAGTCATAGTGGCGACTGGCGCGAACGCGAAGATGCTGGGGCTGGAATCTGAAAGCAAGTACATGGGCAAGGGCGTATCAAGCTGCGCGACGTGCGACGCGGCTTTCTTCAAGAACAGGGACGTGGTGGTGGTCGGCGGCGGGGATACGGCCATGGAGGATGCTCAGTTTCTCACAAGGTTCGCCAGCAGCGTCACCATAGTGCACAGGCGCGACGCTTTCAGGGCCAGCAAGATCATGCAGGATCGGACCCTGTCAAACCCGAAGATAAAGGTCATATGGAATTCCACAATCGAGGAGATAAAGGGCACGGACGTGGTCACTTCTGTAAGGCTGAAAAATCTGGTGTCGAACGATGTGACGGACCTGCCTGTCGGAGGGGTTTTCATTGCTATAGGCTACGAGCCGAACTCGCAGATGTTCAAGGGCCAGCTGACGCTGGACGACCAGGGATACATAGTGACGAAGGATGGCGTAAAGACCGAGGTGGATGGGGTTTTTGTCGCAGGCGACGTTTCGGACAAGATCTACAGGCAGGCGTCAGTGGCCAGCGGTGACGGCGTGAAGGCGGCGCTTCAGGCCCGCAAGTACCTGATGGAGAAGTAGTCACGCGTACTCCGAGATCCTCTTCTGGCCTCCGTACTTCATCAGGTTCGAGACCCTGACGCCCAGCTTCCTTATCCTCCCGCCCTTTTCGGCGTGGGCGTCGAATAGCGAAATCGCCGTAGAAGCGAGTTCGTCCGCGTCGTTCGACCTGTGGCTCAGGCTCCTGCTCCTCATGTGCTCCTCGAAATCCGAGTACCTTACCTTGAGCGTCACCACCTTGAAAACGAATCCCCCCTTCGCGACCTCGTCTGAGACATCCTTGGATATCGCCCGTATGGCCTTGGCTATCTCCGCGCGGTCGTCGGTGTCGGTCTCGAACGTCCGTTCCCTGCCTATGGACTTTATCTCGTAGTTCTCCTCCACCTCGCTGTCGTCCTTTCCGTTCGCGTAGTTGTACAGGTCCGTGCCGTAGACGCCAAGCTTCTCCGCAAGGTGCATAGGATTGGCCTTTGCCAGCTCGCCGATCGTGGCATAGCCCATGACCTCTAGCTTCTCCTCCATCTTTTTGCCGACGCCATAGAGTTCCCTTATTGGCTTCTTTGAAAGGAACTCCTTCGCGTCCTCCTCCCTTACGACTTTGACCCCCGCGGGCTTCGCTTCCTCGCAGGCCATCTTGGCTATCAGCTTGTTCGTCCCTACCCCCACCGAGCACGGGAGCCCCAGCCTTTCATGTATGCTCGACTTGATGGCCTTGGCGATGTCGAGGGCCTTGTCGTAGCCGTCCGCCCTGGCGGAAACGTCAGCGAAAGCCTCGTCTATGCTGACCTGCTCGAACTTGTCCGCAAAGCCCTTCACGACGTCCATGACCTTCTGTGATATCCGCTCGTAGTAGTCGTAGTCGACCGGAAGGAATATGGCGTCCTTCTTAATCCGGTAGGCCGCGGATATGGGCATGCCGCTGCGTATGCCGTACTTCCTTGCGACATAGTTGCACGTGCTTACGACGCCCCTTCCCACGCCTCCCTTTGGATCCGCCCCGACGATTACAGGCTTGTCCTTTATACCCGGCCTCCTAAGTTCCTCGCAGGCGACGAAGAAGTAGTCCATGTCAACGAGCAAGATGAGTCTCATAACTCTTCAAGCCTTAGCTCCCGTACGCGCCCCCGAGGCTCCGCCTCTGCGAAAACCTGCGTGGAGAACCTGGACAGCGCCACGCCTCTCTGTTTCCATACGTGCTGCTTGAGCCCCGCCTTTGTGCAGAGGTTGTCGAGGAACTCCTCCGCGCCCCAGCCCTCTTCCACCGGAACCGCCGGAAGAAGCAGGCCCCTGTGGTATCCGTAATCTATGACGAGCCCGTCCCTGCCTATTTTTATCTGGTCTTTGATCTCGTCAGGGCTGCCCGCCATCCTTTCGGCCTTCGAAAGCACGCTGACCTCTATTGTTATGTGGTCGAATTCCAGGTGGGACACCGGCACGAAGCGCGGATCCTCTGTGGCGGCCGCGATCGCGGCGTCTACAATCATCCTTTTCACCGGCTCAGTGGCCTCGGTGAATCCTATGCAGCCCCGCAGCGTCCTCGTCGGGTAGTGGTATATGGTCACGAAAACGCCGTGTTTCTGGTCAAGTTCCTCGATGCCCTTCTCAACGGCCTCCCTTCTGAATTCCGCCGAGCCGACGAATATCTCGATTGCGTTCCTCGCAGCCTTGACGAGCAGTTCGCCTTCGTGCAAAGAGTAGGTTTTCATAGCGATGACCCGCCGATTTTACGTCAGATGAAGCAGGCCTGTCAAAATATATAATACTTCCAGCAAGGACAGCCTTTTGGCTCATGCGTCCGCATATATTTGCTTCTATGGCCCGCCTTAATTACAAAAATCATCATCTGCCTATTTTTATGTCCGCTCTCCTTTCACCTGACGAAAAAGAAATGGGCCCGCGGAGATTTGAACTCCAGACCTTTCGATGTCTGATTTGTTTATCAGTCGAACGCTCTAACCAGGCTGAGCTACGAGCCCACAATATTCTTTGTTGCTCAGGTTATATTATTTTTCGCTAATCAGCTCCCTAAGCTTTTCGAAGTCGCCAGCCATCTTTTCCAGGTTGGTCGTCGACCTGAGCGCAGCCGCCGGATGGTAGGTTATGAAGTACTGTACGCCGTCTTTTTCAACGACCCTGCCGTGGTTCGCCTCCATCTCGTTTATGCCCAGCACTGTCGAGGCCGCCGTCCTGCCGAGAAGCACGACGAACTTCGGATTTATTATGGCCAACTGCCGTTTTAGGAAGGGCGCGCACGCGGCGATCTCTTCTTTAGCGGGGGCCCTGTTCTCCGGCGGCCTGAACTGCACTACGCTAGTTATGTAGAAACTGTCCCTTTTCAGCTTGGCCCTGTGGGTTACCCTGCTGAGCATCTCGCCGCTTCTTCCTACGAACGGCAGCCCCTGTTCGTCTTCCCTTGCGCCCGGGGCCTCTCCCAGCATGACCGCCTTCGCGTCGAGCGGTCCGTCGCCAGGCACCAGTCGCCTGCTGAGCTCCCATCCGTATGTTTTATCTGGAAGCCTGGCGTACTCCGCGTTGAGCTTCAGCATCTCCTCGTACCTGACGATGTAATCGAACAGGCGGGGCAAAAGAACGCGTATGTCCTTGTACTTGACTTTCCTAAGTATCTCGTCCTTTGTCATCCACTCATAGCCTAGGTGCTCGTCGGATATGGCGACGTCCTTGGTCTTCGATTCGCCAAGGAAGAATTTTACCCTTTTGAGTATCCTGTCCTTTCCTTTCCTGAATACGTAGCTCGTTTCCTCGACGAAGTGCGGCGCGAAAGGGAGGTCAAGCCCGGTCTCCTCCTTAAGTTCGCGGTGCGCGGCCTGAAGAGCGGTCTCCCCTTTCTCTATGTGCCCTTTCGGCACGTCGTAGTCTCTTTCCCGTTTCAGGAACAGGATCAAGGTCTCTCCCTGTCCCTTGAAATATATGAAAGCCCCGGCAGAGAATTCGAATTTCATTGAGACCACACGATTCTTTCAGAGACGCAGAGCGCGGTCAGGGCGTCGTCCCTTGCCTTCTGGTTGTATGCGTCAAAGTTGAAAACGTTCAACAGGCCCGCATACGTCGAGTCGTAGTCTGGTCTGCACGCTGTCGAGCGGAGCACGCTTTCCGGAATTATCACGTACGCGCTTGCTATTGAAGACGACACGTTCTTGAGCAGAAAAGGCACGTTCGTCACGTACACGAAGAACTCGGTGTCGTTCGATACTACGTCCAGCACGTCCTCCCGTGCGCCGTTCCTGTTTACGAACCTGAAATCGCCCATAACTGTGCTGCCCGCCTCTATGCCCTTAATTATCGCGGGATCAGGAGAAGTGATTATCATAACTATGGGATTGGTGGAGTTTATTGTGGCGTTCGTGAGCCGTGCGTACACGTACTTTCCGCTGTCGTCCGTCATCAAATAGCTTGTGAAGTTGTGCGCTCCGATTATTCCCGCAACTGAGCTTGCCGTTTCGCCGTTGCTCATGTTGAACTGCTTGTTGTTCGCGAGAGCCAGCGGCGACACTTCAAGTGCGCTGGCGTAGCTTATCGTGGAAAGAAGGTAGGTTGCCGCAAACGCGAGAACCAGCACGATCGAGAGGGTGCTGACCGTACCTGCGCTCGCCCTGCCAGACCGCTTGCGCGGGTTCTTGCTTTCCAGTGTCAGCCCGTATCGTCCCGCGAACAAGATCATCGCAGCTATTGCAACATAGAACAGCAGGACGCCTACGAACGAATGTATCCACGCGACAGAGGCGCTGGGTCCGCCGGTCAGCCACGCGTAGGACGCCAATAGCATCCGGGAGATGTTGAGGAAGAACAGCAGTGCGACGCCGCTTGCGACCCAGAGCGCCTTCCTTGCGCCCTTGCCGTCATACAGGTAAGCTATCGGCGCCAGGAAAAGCGCAAGCGCAATGAATATCCCAAGGCTTACGCACGCCTGTCCGATGCCGATATAGTTTCCGTTCGCGTTTATCGAAGTCGGGGCGACGTATGAGACGTTTACGACGAAAGGCTTCAGGAGCTCGTACACTATTACTGTGTTAAGGGAGGTGAATGCGGAGTACTCGTTGATGATTACGAACAGAACGACAGGCGATGCGAAGAGTGCGTAAAGCAGCGGACCTTTGAACTTGGCAAGGTTTTCCGTGCCGAATATGAGTATTGCGGCCGCGGCAATCGCAAGGGGAAGCATGAGCAGGTCAAGCCTGAAACCGACAAAGAAGAAAGAAAACTCGAACCGAAGGACGAGTGTCGACAGTATGAAGGCCGCGAACAGCGCCGCACCGATGATAATGTCGCGGTCATTGACCCGCGGCTCAGCCTTCGCCTTGGCGGAAAATATGATGAGGAGCGGGAGCATGATCGTGGGGACTATCACGTAAGTTGAAGGATCGGAATCGCTCACCGCAAGGGGCGTTATGAAGAGCGATGTTGCGATCAGCAACACCACTGCAATGAAGAGGACCAGAATTCCAAAATTCCTGCCTCGAGCCATCGCTATCACATCGTCCTCAGCCGATATAGACTTCATCACTAGTCAGTAGTTACTCTGTTCTTCACGGGACAGTTAGTATAGGCTTTAGAGGATTATATAAATATGCTTCCAAAATCCTTCATGCCGCAAAAGAAATTCGAGTACCTTCCACATACGGCCGACATAATGTTTGCCGCCTACGGCTCCGGGGCGGGAGAGCTCATTGAAAATTCCGCGGCCGCGATGCTCGGCGTGATGCTCGATGTCGGCAAGATCCGAAGGTCAAGTGCGAGGGTCATGCAGGTCGCAATAGACGAGAAGGCCGACACGATAGAGAACCTGATCTGGTACTCTCTGCAGGACATGCTTACAAAGATAGACGAGAGGGCGCTGAACGCTTTCGAATTCAAGGTCAAGACAGTAAGCGAGAAGACGGGTGCGTTCAAGATGCGAGGTATGCTTCGATACAAGCGAATGCCAAGGGATTGCTTTGTAACGGAGGTAAAGGCAGTTACCCCATATGCCATGGAAGTCAAAAAGACGGCATCGCGATACAGCGTGGAGGTGGTGCTGGATGTCTGAACCCCGCGGGCCCCTAACAGGATCGGGAAGGGCCTAGGCGTCAAAAGTCGACAGGCAGCGAACAGAAGCCAGGGTAGGGAGTTGAACCCCACTTTTCCGCTCTGCAGGCGGACGCATAGCCGATCTGCCACCCTGGCGTGGATGCCGATAGATACCTATTTATTCTTTATAAACGAAGAAATTTTAAATGAAGGGTATTCCTATGTCGACGTTATACGAGCCTCTGCCGAAAGAGTTTGTTTCAAAGACCGCATTTTTCGATTTCAAGACCCCGCTGACCCAGGCGCTCGACGAGATAGCGAAGTTCGGAGCGGTTATAGTGACCAAGGACAAGGCGTACTTCGGCGTTGCTGACGACCGCGTCGTTTCAAGGAAAGGCTCCGACAAGTCGATGAAGTTCTCGACCGCGGTCGCAGTGGGAAGGTTTGCGAGAAAGCTGCCCATGCTTGACAAGGACATGTCGGTAGGAAAGGCGATAGGGTACTTCCACGAGTTCTCCACCAAGGCGATGCCCTTCGGAGACGGCAAGACAGTCACCGGCCTCGTAAGGAGGGACGCCATTCTCAGGTCGATCCTCTCATTGCACCTGCTCTCTAGGGCGAAGGTGAGCGACATGACTTCGATGCCCTTGCTCGCAATAGACGCCGACGCGACAGTGCCCCAGGCGATTAACGTCATGTCCCAGAACGGTGTCAAGAAGCTGGCCGTCATGGACAAGGGCAAGGTGTACGGGATAATAGTCCACAAGGACATATTCGCAAACTACGCGAGGTCAAGCGACCGCATGCCCGAGCTCACTTCCGATCCGATATCCTTCAACAAGGTCAGCGTCAGGGACGCAGCAAGGACGGACGTCTTCTCTATAGACTACGGCTCCCCTTCGGACAATGCGATAAGGCAGATACTCGAGAGGAACGTATCGTCGCGGCTAGTCACCAGCAACGGCAAGCCAGTGGGAATGGTCTCGGCCAGGGACGTATTCGAGTTCGCCGCGGCGACAGTCGAGAAGGAGAAGCACACAGTCATAATAACCGGGATGGACGCGAACGGGGTCGAGGAGTACGAGCAGGACATGGAGGACGAGGTCAACAGGTTCGTGGAGAAGATGGACAGGTTCGGGACCAACGGCGTAAGCTACGCGGCGATCAACGTCAACAAGGTCAAGAACAAGGGTTATGAGATGAGGGCGAGGCTCGGATTCCAGAGGAGCGGAGTTGTGTTCGCCACCGCAACGGGCTACGGCCTCGACAGCACGCTGACTGCGCTGCTCGACAGCCTTTTCAAGCAGGTCAAGGGCAAGAAAGAGGTTAGAATCAGCGGCAGGAAAGGGGCGGATAGATACTATGCGGGCGAATAAGTCAAAGCGGCTTCAATCGAGCTTCGAGCTCCTGATAACCCTATCGCTAGGCTTGGCCGTGCTGATGCCAATAGTCATAATAGCGTTCATACAGCTGGCCAACTCCAACACCGCGCTGTCATCCGTGGAATCGCAGCAGGCTGCGAGCAAGCTGTCGAGCATAGCGACGCTCGTCGGCAGCGAGGGCGCGCCCGCAAAGCAGCTGGTGCAGATATCCGTGCCGCCGAACGTCAAGGCGATATACGTGGGCACGATGAACAACACCATCGGGCACGAGATAATATTCGTCGTCAGCGCGCCGTCGGGCTCAAGCTACGTCACGTCCTACACCCCGGTCAACGTGAGCGGCTCGCTCGGAGGAATATCGTCGACAGGCACGTACCTCGTGAACGTGACCGCCCTGTCGTCCTGCCCGACAAACGGAGCGCTGCCGTGCGTTTATCTCTCCCCAAAGGTGTAGTGTAGGATGCTCCGCGACAAGAAGAAGCTTCAGATCGCCCTTGAGTTCATGGTGATATTCGCCTTCGTGCTTGTCGTGTTTATGTTCCTCTTCACCGTCGTTGTGTCCCAGAGGTCGCGGACGATGAACAACCAGGTCTTTGCGCAGGAGCAGCTTCTTGCGCAGAACATAGCCTCGCAGATCGGGATTGCGCTGCAGTCCGGCGACGGATACGCCGCGACCGTTCCGATATCGACCGCGATCGGCGCCCTGAACTACAAGCTTTTCATAACAAAGAACGGAGCGGTCGTAATCAACGCGACCATAGGCAAGCAGGTCGTGCAGGCCATAGTCTACAGTTCCGCGAAGAATGTCGTTTCATCGAACTCTTTCACAACTGCCAATTCACCCTACTCCTACGCGATCCCGATATCCAACGGCACGATAGCAATACAGAATTCGATGGGGGTAATCTGCATCGACTACGCGTGCCCGAACTCGGTCGCTTCGGTTGGCGGAGTCAGCCTTTCGTCGCAGCAGGTAGCGGCGCCCAACTTCAACGGCCAGAGCAGCGGGGTAAGCGTGCAAGCGTCCAACTCATTGCTGTCGCCCAACCTTACTCATTCATTCACGTTGTCGCTGTGGGTGTATACGAGCGCCGCCTCACTTCAAGTCCCCGCATGTACGTCTGGCGACGAGATAAGGATAGGAGTGGCGCAGAACAGCATAACTGTGGATTACGGAACCCACTCGGACCACGCTTACTCGCCCCGGTTAAACCTTAACCAATGGTATCATATCGTCATAACGAAAGACACCTCGGGTAATGGCAAGACATACATGAACGGAAATCTCGTAGGCTCCACTTCAGGACTGTCCGAAGTAAACATAATCCCGAGCAGCCCTCTGTTTGCGATGGGCTACGATTTTCAGGGCGGAAGGTCGAACTTTCTTAGCGGCTCGGAGTCTAACGTCCAATTCTACAGCAACTCCCTGACGCAGCAGCAGGTCCAGCAGATATACTCGCGAGGCATATCTGGCTCACCGCTTTTTGTCAACGGCCTGGTCGGGTGGTGGCCTCTTAACGGCGACTCCAACGACTACAGCGGGCTCGGCAACGGTGGCAACGTCATCGGCCCGCTCATCTACACGACCGTTGCGCAGCTCACCGCCAAGGTCGCGAGCCAGACCGGACAGCCGGCTGCCAACGCGCTCGTTGGTTTCGCAACAACGATGGGCAACTTCACCAGCGGCCAGTCGGCCGCGAACTACACCAACGCGAACGGAATCGCCACCGCCTTCCTGAGCCAGCGGCTGCAGAGTGGACAGGCCCTCGTCAAGGCGACCTCATTCAACGCGAATGCGCTGGCGCAGAACAGCATCGTGCTGTGGCTGCCGATGAACCTGGGCCAAGGCGGCATGCTATACGATCTCAGCGGTGGCGGGAATAATGCCGCGATGAGGGGCTCCGCATACTGGAGCTACCCGCATTCATTCGCAAGCCTCCGCGGCCAGAGCCAGAATTTCAGCCAGCAGAACGGCTACGTTTACGTCGCGTCCTCAAACTCGCTGAACCAGACGTCATCTATGACAATTTCCGGCTGGATGTACTTGAAGGACTATTCCGGCAGCTTTCCCACCATGCTAAGCAAGTCAAGGCCGGACACGAACAGCTGGAACTACGCGGCATTCCTGCGCAGCAATACTGGGGCGCTGGCCTTCTATGCCTCGGGACTCAACTCGCCAACGGGATCACCTCCCTTCTACGCGTCCAGTCCAATGCCTCTAAACCAGTGGAGTTTC
>CABMGC010000012.1 GCA_902385515.1 uncultured archaeon | reverse complement strand
TACTCCTTCGTGTTGATCTTCTCTACTATGTTCTTCTCTATCTTGTGAGGATGAGCCCTCCTTCCCTTTACCGCGGAAGGAATCCTTCGCACGTCTCCCATCGCTCCCTTGGCGAGCTTCTGCCTCGGTCTTATGGCCTGTCCGACGTGCCTAAGAGTCCTGTAGGTCGAATATCTTCCGACGTATATGGCGGTCGTCTGGAGTCCTGCCAGCAGGTAGTGGCCCTGCGGCTGGTACCTAGTGCTCTGGTCTGAGAGCAATGCCCTCCTTACCAGGGCCTGGTTGTAGCTCTTTTCAAAGACCTTCGGGAGCGTTATCTTCTTGGATGACACTTTGCCGTCGGTTTGGTAAACGTTTGCTTGCATGATTATGCGCCTTGTACTGATGCCGTCGACAGGTACGTGAGCTTCGGAGCGATAGGCTTTCTTGTCGCCCTTACCGCCTTCCTTACCCTAAGAAGCCTCTTTGCGGGGCCCGGTATCGACCCGTCAAGGAATACGAAATCCCCGGTTATGTTGCCGAAGTGCAGGTACCCGCCTGCCACGTTTACGGAGCTTGCGTCCTGCAATGTTCCGATCTTGACTATCTGCTTGTTAAGCTCGGTTCTGTAGTTGTAGCCCTTGTGTCCTGCCATGGGCACCGAGAAAAGCACCTTAGGAGGGTGCCACGCGCCAAGGCAGCCTACGTGCCTTATCCTGCCGGTCGACTTGTGGTACTGCCTTGCGACGCCGAACCTCTTTATGACTCCGCACCAGCCCTTGCCCTTGGATATGCCGAGGACGTCTATGAATTCCCCGGCGGTAAATACGTCGGCGGCCTTTATCTCCTTGCCCATGAACTTCTCAAGGAATGCCAGCTTCTTCTCGAGCGTGTCTCCTCCAACGGGAACCTCGAACCTCACCAGGTGCTTGATTCCCATCTTGAGATCCGACGGGTCCGCGAAGGCGAGGCCCGTTACGTCAGTGCAGCTAGCGAGGTCCTTCTTCGCCTCTTCGAGGCTGACGTTCTTGGGGTTCTTTATGCCCACCTTCTGAGCGAGCGCCTTGTCGTACACGTTGACGGAAGGCTGCTCGTAGAGGTAGTCCCTCTTGTAGAACCTTATCCCGTACACGAACATCTTAGGGAAAACGACTGCGGTAACCGCCCTCATAACCTCCTGCCCGTGCGAAGGCGCCTCGGAGGCGTCGGTCACGCCGACGTGGGTCATGCCCACCTTGAAGGCAAGGACTGACGAAAACGCGGGCTCGGCTAGTTTTGCGCAAGTTCTCATCCTCGGCAAAATGTTGCGTGCTCTCCTGTGTGGCCAATATTCCAATGATCCTCTGTGCATCTTCAGACCTTACTAAAGTTAAAGATAAGACTCTTATTAGTAAAATAAATTTAGGCGCGTTTATATTTATATTACTTTGCCGTCCGACCGTGTCGTGCCGCTATTTTCTTTACTGACCTGCTGACGTTCGAAATTATCCTAAGTTGCTTTATCGCGCCGTTAAGGGAAGCTATGAGCGCGACGGGATCGGCGGCCTTCACCTTTATGTCTATGCTGCTTCCGCCGTCCTTGTAGTACACCTTGCTCCTCTTGTAATCGGTCTGCCTGTCTATTATCTTGATGTAGTCCTTGGCTTCCTTCCCGAGCTCTATTCGCAGGGTTGCTGTCAGCAGGCCAACACCTAAACCTTTATCTGCCTGTGGCGGGCCCTGTAGCTTGGCCTGTTCTGGTTGGTGCCGAAGCCCTTCTTAACTATTCCCCTGTGCTTCCTTCCCGAGCTGGTGAGTCCCCTATATACCCTTCCCTGCTGGTCGGCTATTCTTGAATACACCGGGTCGCTTGCTATTACCGGGTGGGCCCTGTCGACGAGGATCACCTCAAAGAACTTGCTCGTCCCGTCCTCGCCCACGAAGTAGGAATTGAGGACCTCGCAGTTGGAGAACTTCCTTGCCGCCCTCTCCTCCGCCCTCGACTGGAGGGACTTCTTGAACGCGTAGAATCTTCCGTACTTTGAGGGCGCCCTTCCCCTGTGCGGCTTGGGCCTCTTGCTCAGTCCCCTGGCCACCTTGACCCTGACGACGGTTATGCCCTGCTTTGCCTTGTATCCCAGCGACCTCGCCCTTGCGAGGTTCGTGGGCTTCTGGATGCCGAGTATAGTCGGCTCGTGCCTCCACTGGATCAGCCTGTTCTTCATGGCCGCTGATCGCGCCTTGTACTCTGATTCGAAAGCCTTCGTTATGTGCTTGTACGCATTCATTTTGGACACCGATAAAAACAATGCAGGAAAAGCCTGTGATGACTTAACTGCCATTCTGCATATTTGCTACGCCCTTTAAATATAAATATGTTGCCACGTAGGCGGGCAGCGTTACAGTCTCGTTGGCGAACGGACCGTACTGCTGGCCGTTCATCGTTATCGCGAACTTCGTATCGGCCTTGACGCGCATCTCGCCCGACCTGAAGGCGATCGCGCCCGACATCGGATCGAACTTTTCGAGCGCGGATATTGAGCCTAGCTTCCTTGCGACGAGGCCCGTGCCCCCGTGTATCGTGTCCGGCAGCCTCATCAGGTGCGAAGGATCCTTCGTCACGTTCTCGTCTATCCGAGCATTCAGGCGCGCGATTAGCTTCTCGGCTACTGAAGAGATGACCTCGTCCTTTTTGGGCACGCGGATCATGTCCCAGTTTCCGTTTGTCATCCCCATCTCGACAAGGGCCTTCTTGTCATGGAACTTCCTCGCGAGCGGAGGCTCGAGGCCCAGCTCGAGAAGTGACTGTTCGGAGTCAAGGGCCGCCAGAAAGCCCTTGGCCACCTTCCCGTACCATCCCTTGCCGTTAGGTCTCGGGCCCAGAAGGGGCATGCCGCGCTCGCCCATGCTTGGGAACAGCGTCCTTGCAGTCAGGCCGGTGCCCCTTATGTAGCCGCTTATCTCGGCGCGCGCGCCGGCGTCGAGGCGGAGCAGGCTCTTCTTTTTTACGTGGATGTGATAGCCACGGTTCCCGCTGAAGTTTATCTCCATCTCCCTTTCGGATATGCCGAAGTCGTCCCGCAGAAAGCTCTCGGCGAGCTTTAGCGTCTCGGCCTTCGCGGCCTCAAGGCACTGGTCGCACAGCCATCCCATTCCGTGAACCTTCTTGCAAGCGGTGGGAATGTCAGTTGCGTCTATGTCGAAGCCGAGGTCAGACCCGAGCCATTCCTTCTTTTCCATGGGCCGCGCCGCGGGATACGTGTAGTAGGCGGTCGAGCAGTCCACGAACACGGGAGCGTTGTCGACCAGGTACCTCTTGAATTCCTGCTCCGTCTTGAATGACGTGTGCCTGAATGCAACTTTGTCGTCGAAATTGCCGAACCCGAACTCGCGCTTTTCTATCTCTGCAGGAGCCGGGACCGGCGCCGACCTGTAGTAATCGCGTATGAGCTCCGTGATTGCGTCTCTTCCTGTGGGGTTCGACATATGCCAACACACTTAGACAATCAAAGTATAGCCTGCCAATGCATTAAAAGGAGCGCGCACACAACAAAGGATATGACGGAACGTGCCAGGGAGTGCACCGTGGCGGTGGACTATGACGGAGTTTACGCCAATACCATCAAGTGCACCACAAGGAGCATGATGCCCGCCGCGCTCAGGGGCGGAAGCGTCGAGCGCGTGGCCACGAATGTGCTCTTCCCCATTTGCGAGAACCTGAAAATTCTCAAGCGCGGAGTTGAAAGCAGAACGCAGGCGGGGTCTGCAGGGCCGGTGGAGATAAACGAGCCTGTAAGGGACCTGATGACGAACTATCTCAATTGCGGCGTGGAGGTCATCGTGCTAACATCGAACAGCAGGCCGGACTTCATAAGGAGAGTGCTGGACGAGGAGGGCATGCCTGACGTGGATGTCAGGCGGACGGACAGGAAGGCTGCATACGTGCGGAAATACTGCGACGAAAACCCCGACAGGTACATGGTCCTCGTTGACGACAGCCCTTCGGAGGCTTTGCGTTTCGTCAGGGAATTCGGCATACGTCCCAACAATTTCATCATGTTCTCGAATTGGCACAACGAAGCGGTGGCGTTTGCGCTCGCGCCAGTGGTCAGGACCGCCAAGGCGAGGACGCTTGACGCGGAGATAAAACAGGCCGCCTGCTTTGCGCAGGAGCCTTGCAGAGTGGCGGACGGTTTTGTTGCGGACGTTGCAATTGCACGCTGAAACTTGCGCGCAGGCGGCGCCTGAAAGGAATAAATTACTTGCAGGGGAAAGCCGTATCATGCAGGACATAAAGCAGGTCATAGTCATCAGGACCGACCTTAAGATGGGTCCGGGAAAACTGGCCGCGCAGGCGGCCCACGCATCGCTAATGAGCTTTTTCGAATGTGAGAAGACGAACAGCAAGGTGGCTCAGGAGTGGCTAAGGACCGGGGAGAAGAAGATAGTCCTGAAGGTCGACGACATAAAGGACCTTGAGAAGCTCTTTGCCGCGTTCAAGTTCAAGAAGATACCGTGCGCGCTTGTGAGCGACGCGGGAATGACGCAGGTGCCGCCGGGCACAAAGACCGCCCTTGGGATAGGCCCGTGGGAAAGCGCCGAGATAAACGTCTTCACTTCGCCGCTTAAGCTGCTTTGACTTTGCGCAGTCATTTGCCGACGTACGTGAGCCATCCCTCGAATTCCTTGTTCTCTCCTTTGACTATGAGGGAGTAATTGTCGCTCAGCATCTTCGCTATCGGCCCTATGTGGCCCCTGCCGATCCTCTTAGAGTCTATCCTGGTTATCGGGGTTATCTCCGCCGCCGTGCCTGTGAAGAAGACCTCGCTGCTTGTGAAAAGCTCCTCCCTGTGCACGTTCCGTTCCTCTACTTCCATTCCCAGGCTCCGGGCGAGCTCGATGATTGTGCCGCGGGTTATGCCCAGCAGGATGTCCGATTCTGCGGAGGGCGTGATTATCTTGTTGTCGTTGACAAGGAAAATGTTTTCCCCCGAGCCCTCGGCGACGTACCCGTTGCCCGAGAGCATTATCGCCTCGTCTGCGCCCGCCCGCCTGGCTTCAAGCGAGGCGAGGACCGAATTCAGGTAGTTGCCGCTTGCCTTGGCCTGCGGCGGGAGGACCATTGAATTTATCCTCTGCCAGGACGATATCTTGCACGATATTCCCCTATCCTTGTTTTGGAAGTAGTTGCCGAAGGGTATCGCCGCGATTATCGTGCTTATCTTGCGCCCGATCGGATTCACGCCTATCCTTGCGTCGTTGTAGAAAGAGAAAGGCCTCACGTAGCATTCGCCGAGGCCGTTCTTCCTTATTGTGGAAACTATCGCGTTAGATACGGTCTCCTGTGTCACTCCAAGGTCCATGTCATATATCTTTGCGGAGTTGAACAGGCGGTTGACGTGGTCCTCCAGCCTAAATACCGCGGCGCCGCGCGCGGTCCGGTATGCCCTGATGCCCTCGAATATGCCGCTGCCGTACTGGAGCGAATGTGTGAGGACGTGGACGTTCGCCTTGCCGAAGTCCACGAACTTGCCATCGAACCAGATGTACTGTTTGCTCGCCATGCTTTCAGTATGCGAAAGAAAACTTAAAATATGCGACTAGAGCGTGGCAAAGGTCTGCGCATCGATCGCCCATGAGGTGGGTTCGAGATAGTAGTTCGAACCGCTTGCTTTGTGCTCTGGCTCTCCGAGCTGTTCTTGCGAATCCGCCTGCGCCTTGTTTATTTCCACGCTTTCGAACGAAACGTGGACATGCGCATAGTTGTCCTGGGGTATGTCCAAGGCCATCGCTACCTCCTTTGGGAAAAGGACGAAGAAATTCGCCCCCCTCGCCTGTAGCAGGGTTCTTGCATCGCGCTCGTGGCCGCTCATCATCACGCGGGCGGTAGGACGCACCTTCTTCACGTGCGTGGGCCTGACAAGGACGACAAGGTCGTCGTCCGTGTAAATACCCATTGAGCTGTGCTTTCCCACCTTGCAAACTCCCTGTTCGATCAAGCGCTTGTCTTTCGTAAGCACCTCGTGCACTACTTTTTTCAGGGTGTCCTCGCCGAGGTCGTCCCCTCTTCTGACCATTATTGGAAGCGCATCCCCCTCGCCATCACCGCCTTCGAGCAGTATCGCGGCCTTTTTTACGATCAGTTCAACTTCAGCATTCCTGACCGCCGGAGAGCACTCCGCAGTTCGCATCACATCAGTAAGTTTGCTGCCTCCCCTTACCCCGAGATTCTGTACTTCACCCAATACTACAACGGACATAGTTACTCACCCACAATCACTTGTTTACGCGGCGCATAATTAAAATAACTAAAGCATGGCCTCCATGTTCTTCGCGTGCATGGCACCCGCTTCGGGCTGGCCCGTGCGGTCGGCCATTTCTGGCTCTTTTAGTGCGACGTACCGCAGCTTGCCGGCGTCTTCCGGGAGCTTGAGGCGCCTTGCGAGGTCCTTGTACATGAACACCGCTTCAGGGTATGCTGGCAGCTCTCCTAAGCCGAGGCGTATGCCAGGGAGAATTACCTGCCCTGCCTGCTGCTCCTGATCTTTTCCGCCAATCTGCCGGGCAAGGCCCTTGACGGCCATCGCCCTTTCTTCTGCAAGGGTTATGCCCTTTATGGCGCGGTTGTCGAACATCACGTCGAAAGACTCGACATAAACATCTATGCCCTGTTCACTTCCGTACCTTGATATCGTGCGCATCTTCCCTACAAGCGCGTCATCCGAGGTATACACCACCTGCGAATGCTGCTTGTCTTTGTTCTGCGGCAGCCATTCGCATCTCTCTTCTATCACAAACGCTTTTTTCATCTGCATATCGTCCCACCCGTTCGCACCTGCCAGATCAGGCGCTCGACGCTTCAGCGGCCACTTTTGGCTGCAATATTATGTGCTGCAGTTTCGGAGCGTCGACTTTGACTCTGAGGAGCTTGGCCAGATCCTCCGGCATCGCAAGCACGGTGGCCCTGGTTCTCATATCTTCGAGGTTCAGCATCCCTAGCCCTATCACGTTAACTCCTTTCACTTCAGGAGTTCTGCCGTAGAGAGCGCTTATGTCTCTCACGAAAACGGTCGCGATGACCTGTTCGTTGGGGGCGTCGGCTTCCCCTGCGTTGCGCTTCAGCTCATATAGCTTGCCTTCGAGGCCTTCGCTGCGGCCCGAGATCTTTTCGTCTCCAGAATAGACTATGGGCGCCAGATAGTTCATTCCCTCAGGTCCTGCCCCGAAGGCCAGCTCGTAGTTGTCGCCACGATTCCGCTCGTTCCAATTCCGTTTTCCCTTTTCCTCCACTATTATTCCTACCTTGTTCATTTCCTCACCTAAGTGTAATCATTTGATCAAGCATTCCGCCACGACCCTCTCCTCCGAAGCGGGTGCCGGGTTCGCACTTGCCCGCACGCCTGACGCGGCCATCCCCGCCCGCGCCGAGAGGATCCTTAAGCTTCTGAATATCTCTATTCCCTTCGGGGTCAGGCTCAGCGGCTTGAACGACTCTCCCTTCTCGGTGAACTCGACCATTCCCTCCTTCTTCAGCTTCTTGAGGCAGTACCACGCCCCGCTCTTCGAGACGTCGTACTTGTCGCTGACATAGTCTATGAAACTGGTAGCTGTAGCTACCTCGTCAAGGCCGATCTCGAATATGAGAGTCACTGCCTTGTCGTTGAACCTTAGCCCGTCAGAGGCATCGCTATATCTAGTACCCACTTGCACAAGAACCACCGGAAAGAATTTTTCAGAGGCCCTTATGCAGTGGGCTTTGTTCCGTTAATGCCGTAGACCAAGCCGCACATGCGCTTGCTTGCTACGTGCTTGGCTACCCATGAGAAAGAGAACCTGCCTTGCACGTTCGGGGTAGCCTGCATACAGAACATCTAATTTATTAGTCTTTATGAGGTTATTTAAATCTTTTGTATAAAAACTGTGAGAAATTGGACATCAACCTTTCAATACAGCTCCTAATTCTCGCCGCAATTGCGATAATCTACGCCGCGTTTGACGTCTTCAACAAGAGGAACGTGCCGAACGCGTTCGCGTACGTCAGCATAGTTGTTGGCATAGCGGTCACGTTTCTTCTTAACCAGGGCAGCATCGCATACAGCTTCCTGATCGCGATCGCCATAATCGGGGTCGGCCACGTCATATACAAGATGGGATTCTGGGGCGCGGGCGACTACTTCGAGCTTGCCTCGATAAGCATGATAATCCCCGTACAGTTCACCCCCCTTCTGATCGGCACGGGCCAGCTCGGCCTGCCCTTCATACTGTCTGTATTCATAGCCACGGGGCTTGTCGCGGTGTGGGTCGTGCCGGTATACTACCTGCTTCTTCGGCGCAACGAATACGCGAAGGCAGGCACGGACTCGCGCCACATCTTTTACGGACTCACCCTCATGCTCCTGTATCTCGCGATGTCGTTCATGGTATACGGAGTTTATGGGCTCGATTTTGGCAAGCTGCTCCTGATAGTGCTGATAGCCGTTCCTTCCGCGATAACGCTCACCTTCGAAGAGAGGATCACCTCGAACATGATAAGGTTCGTGGGAGTCGAAGACATTGAGGCCGACGACATAATCGCGCTGAACGTGCTCGAAAAGAGCGAAATAGCCAGGCTCTCGAAAAAATACGACGGCTTCGGAAGGCTCGTTACGGAAAAGTTCCTCGGCGAGTTCAGAGGCTCGAAGGAGAAGCTGCCCGTCTACAGGAACGCGGCACCGCTGGCAGCGTTCATACTTGCGGGCGCGGCAATCTCCGTACTTTTCGGAAACATCATCCTGCTAATGCTTTGAGAAATCAGGAGTACACCATGTCCAGCAGTTCCTCTTCGGAGGTCAGATGCTCCAGGTCCTTTTTGCGTATGACGGGTATTCCTCCCAGCTTTTTCTTCGATTCGCCGACAAAAAACGGGTAATTGCTGTCGAAGCTCTCTTTTATCAGCCTGAACAGGCTCGCGCGCTTGACAAGCGTCCTTATGTTTGCGTCAAGGCTTATCTCGTAATAGTTTTTGCTCTTGGCGACTATGTCGAACGGGGAATTGTCCAGGCGTATTGCCCTCATTCCAGTCCTCGCCAGGCGGTTTTGGGTCGCCGGAACTTTGCTCTCGTTCCCGCAGCGAAGGCCGGTCGTTATTGAGTCATGTAGGATCTTTTCCAGCCTCTCGACGGTCGGCAGGGACGCGTATCCCGCTCCCTTTTCGTGAGCGTAAAGGGTATTTTTCGAAAGGCCCGAGCGCTTCGCCAGCTCTGTGACGGTCAGATCGCGCATCCGCCTGACGCTCCTAAGCCTTTGGCCGTTTATCCTGACCTTGAGCCCCACTGCCTTGGAAGCGATG
>CABMGC010000011.1 GCA_902385515.1 uncultured archaeon | reverse complement strand
CCAGCCTGTTTACGCCGGTCACGCTTCTGACGTCGTCTTTCGAGAACGTGAGCAGCACGCTGTCGCTTCTGAGCTTTACGGTGCCGCCCAGGCCGTACACCAACAGCGCCAACAATACGATAGTCGTGCACACGTCGTACACCGGAGCTACCACGGCAAACGTGACATACACGCTGACCCTGGCTTCGGCATCGGCTAGCGCCGGTCCTTATGTGCTTGACCCCTACAGGACGTTCAATGTGCGCCCCAACACCATACAGGACGTGGCTTTCGCTACGGCCAGCACGCAGGTTCCTGGAAATTACCTGTACAATCTCGCGATCGTAGGGCCCTTCCCTGGCAGCACCTACTCCGTCTGGATGAACGTGACGGCCAATCCTGCGCCTGCCTTGCAGCAGTCGCCGCGCACTCTCGTGTATATCGCGGCGGTGACGATGGTGGTTGCGATGGCAGTAGTTTCAGCAATACTGGTAGCTAGGCTGTTTGGGCAGATGCGCAGCATAAGGAACAAGAGCGAGCGCAAGACTCCAAGGCGTGGCAGGCGCTAGGGGATTAAGAAAAATCAATAACAAGATCATCTTATCGACGACGGATGCTGTTGATGCTGATGTTAGGATGATGTTTTGCGGGTAGGACGCATTTTGTCCTACCCGAATGCTGTAACGCTGTGTCGGCTGCAAAGACCTGGGTCACCGGTGCCCGTTTGCGGCGCGCTTAAGAACCCTTATTTCCTGCCGTATCTGAGGTATGGCGCTCAAATTGGAGTGCGTCTTCGCTGAAGCCAGGCTGTGTTCGGCCCTTCTTAGTTTTTGTGCAGCTTCCATTTTTTCACCGAAACAGACTGCAAAAACAACGCTTAAGAAGCCTCCGACCGCATGTGGATTACCGGACATTCCAGAGTTCCGCTAATCCTGTTGCGTCCGTCTGGCTTCTTGACGATGGAAAGGAGCTCTCATTTCCTCCTGGCGTCCCTTACTGCCTTCCACTTCCTGTATCCGACGTAGGTCACCGATCCGACCGCAAGGACCGTCACTGCCGCAGCGGTCACGTCGAGAGGAAGGTTGAGGCTCGGGTCGTAGGGCTTTCCGGTTGCCAGTGGCATTATGTAGGAGAAGCCCGCCTCGATGCCGCTTCCTGCCTTGTCCGCGGCGAATTTCATTCCGTCTCCCACATAGATCACGGCGCTGTCGAATCCGCTGTAGATCTTAGGGCCGCTGAGCCTTCCCAGATCAGAAACGGTCTGCAGCATGCCTGACTCCCATGCTAACGCGGCGGTTACCGCCGCACTTGTGGCCCCTGCAGCGTACTTTACCGGCCTGCTTCTAACGAGCCAGCCCAGGTCCAGGCCCCTTTCGGCCTTTGCGGCATCGGTCCTGACCTGCTGCTTTAGCTCCGCTTGGGGGCTGTCAAGGAACTTGGCCACTGCTTCGTTGACCTTGTAACCATCATTATTAGTATCAACAGCCGTGTGTGCTTTGTAGTTCATTTTGTCGCCTTAATTTCCCGGTGCAGACCGCACTGCGGACCGCGCCGGCATATACAGTAATTATGATTTTCAGCCTTTAAAATAATTCGCATTGAAATTTGCTGAAGAAAGAATGGCACGGTCATTCAAGTGAAATTTCACGCAATTCTTTCTAAATATAGTTATTGCTTTCCAGGTATTTATAGCTTCCTCAGGTTTGTTTCTGGCCGGATTTCGTGTCTTTTCGGTCGCCGTTCCGCACGCTAATAATATAAAGAAAACCGCCCTAATTCATGTTCGTTAACGGTGGCTAAATGGTAGTGGAAGACGCGCTCAGGCTTTTGAAAGACAACGCAGTCAAATGGGTCGATGTCCAGTTCACCGACCTGCTCGGCAGGCTCCATCACATAACCCTGCCATCGAGGGACTTCGACGAGCAGTGCTTCACCAACGGCTTCGGAAAGCTTGACGGCAGCAGCATACGAGGCTTCACCTCGATAAACGAGAGCGACATGGTACTGTTGCCTGTGCCCGAGACTATGACAATGGTGCCCTGGATGCCCAACACCGCCAGGGTGCTTGCAAACGTCATGTGGGGCGGAGGAAGGGGAAGGTTCGAAAAAGACCCGAGGCACATAGCGGAGCAGGCCGAGATCTACCAGAGAAAGCACGGGTTCAGCAGCTTCTTCGGGCCCGAGCTCGAGTTCTTCATATTCGACAAGGTCGAGATGGACGTGTCCACGCCGCAGAGCGGCACGTCGTACAAGATAAGCGCACGGGAGGCGCCGTGGCAGAAATCCGGAGGTTTCATGATAAGGTACAAGGAGGGCTATTACCCTGCGCCGCCGGTGGACCAGCTGATGGGGATCAGGCTCGAGGCAGTGGAGATGCTGTCGCAGCACTTCGGCTTCACCATAGAGGCCACGCACCACGAGGTGGCCACCGCAGGACAGGGAGAGATAAACTTCGCCTTCTCGACGCTGTCCGACGCCGCGGACAAGGTGCAGACCCTAAAATACGTGCTAAAGAACATAGCCGCGAGCCACGACATGGTCGCAACTTTCATGCCCAAGCCCATGTACGGAGACAACGGCACCGGGATGCACACCAACTTCAGCCTGTGGTCCGAGGACGGCAAGCGCAACGTCATGTACGATCCAAAGGACGCGTACGCCGAGATGAGCCAGGACGCGAGGTACGCAATCGGGGGCATCCTCAGCCATGCGAGGGCGCTCTCAGCGATATCGTCGCCCACGACCAACAGCTACAGAAGGCTGATACCTGGCTTTGAGGCGCCGGTCTACACCGCCTGGAGCAAGTCGAACCGCAGTGCGGTCATAAGGGTGCCTGCCTACTACAACGGCATGGAGAAGGCGAAAAGGATAGAGTACAGGGCTCCCGACGCGTCGTCCAACCCATATCTCGTTTTCCCGAGCGTGCTGATGGCCGCGTTGGACGGCATAAGCAGGAAAATCGAGCCCCCGGACCACGTGGAGGGCAACATCTACCACCTCAGCAAGGAGAGGAGGGCCGAGCTCAAGATAGGCGAGCTGCCGAGGTCACTTGACGAGGCGCTGGACGAGCTCGAGTCGGACAACAATTTCCTAAGACCGGTGTTCAACCAGTCCATACTTGACACCTACGTCGAGCTGAAGCGCGAGGAGGTAAGGGCAATGTCCCAGTATCCCCATCCGATGGAGCTGTACTACTACCTTGACGTGTGAGCGCGAACGGGCGTGCTGATTGTTCTTTTCAGTACGTCAGCGCATCGAGGGAATGAGTCGTTCGTCTTTCATCGCATGCGCAATCGTCATTTGCTAGCGCAATGCTACGCCTAACCGATAGTTTTATAAAATTTGTCTTTCATCATTAATATGATCTTCATAGCGGGGGCTACGAAGTATCGACAGAACAGTATGCTTTTAGGGGCGTCTGCCTGGGTTGCAGTCGCACAAATATGCCGTTTTCTGACGGTATGCAAGTTGAGGGATATGGATAATACGACAATATCTGCTGGGAGAGGCAGCGTCTTCGCTGCACGTTTTTCGGGAATTTTTCTGTTCGCAGTTCTCTTTCTTTCGCTTTCTGTTCATGCGACTGTCGTTGCACTTCCCGCCATATCTCTAGTATCATCTTCAGGCAGCAACAATTTCGTTGTCGGTCAAAATGTTATTGAAACGGTTACAGTGTCTGGGCTGACTGGTGCGTTCAACCCTTACAATTTTTCATTCAGTTCTGCAGATTCTGATTTTAATGCGTTCTCGACAATGGATCCAAAAAGTGGATGCGTGGTAGAAACAAATTCGATTTCTTGTCCTGTTACTTTCAACACAATGGTTTCCGACGCAAGCGCAACTGTTTCATACAGATATGGTAATCCTGCCGAGAAGGTTACGGATATTGTTTCATTTACCGTTAGTCCCGCTCTGGTAGCGAATGCAGCAATTACTGTAAAAAATGACGAAGACAGCGGTAACGTAGGCTATTGGGCATTGGACAATTATACAAAGACAGTTGAACTGTGGCAGACTGGTGCCAATACTTATTATGCAGAAGTCTCTTACTTCGGAAAGTGGTGCACATTCAAGGGCGCTTTGAGCCCACAAAACGGGGTAGTCGAGCCCACCGAAGGTTGCGGAACAATGCTAGGAAATTATACTGCGACTTTTACCGCGGATCCCAAGTCTTTCAATTCAACCGCCATTACGACTGGCAACATTGGTTCATTTGACTTAGGTGGAACCAAGGAAGACGTCATAAAAGGAACTTATTCTGCCGGACAGACAGGAATAACGAATTCTTTCGATTGGGTAAAGTACTATTTCCCAGGTTACACAAACTTTGTCCAACCGACTTGGTCGTGGAAGTACTTCTATGACTCTGCGCTTGGTTCGCAGAGTGCGGTAGATTCATATGTTTCAGAAAATTTTGCCGGAGATATCGTCACTAACAAACTTTTGTTAGACACGAGTTTCGTAGTAAAAAACAACACCGATAGCGGAAACAAGGGTTGGTGGGCGCTGGACAATTTCACAGAAACGCTAAAAATATGGCAAGTAGGGTCAGATAAGTACTTGGTGAATGAAACTGATTTAGGAACCTGGTGCACTGCTGCTGGAGCCCCGAGCCCGCAGGCAGGAATTCCTGAGAGTAGTTCTGGCTGCGGATCGATGATCGGTGGCTATAATGGAACGCTTACTACCACGACTTTCTTTAACGCGTCTATTGCATCTCCAACGGCAACCCTGCCTGGTAGCCCGTTCTACAATGGTGGCACGGCAAATGATATTGTGAATGGCGCGGTCGGAAACAAACCAGTAACTTCAGACTGGACTTGTTGGGAATTGGCATATGCCTTCCCCGGTTTCAATTGCAATGACTTCAAGTATTCAGACTGGTCTTGGACGTATGCATACTCTCCTGATGCTAATCACACTACTGCCCGTAATGTGTGGGTAAACTCAGGAACTGTCAATTTAGGCGACATACTCATGCCTCCGAGCGTGAACATATCGCCACAGATGACGGAAGTCGGTGCGCCTGTAACTCTGACTACAATAACTCAGACGGCAGGATTGACTTACGCCTGGAGTGGAGTGTGCAGTGGCTCGACAAACGTTTGCACGTTTACTCCAACGTCAGCAGCAAACGAGGAGATAACTGTAACGGCAACTGATCCATATGGAGGAACCGCAAGTTCAACGGCATTGATTACAGTTAACCCTGCGCAGGCTCTGTCCTTCTCTCCGTCTGGCGAAACCTTCGAAGTCGGCCAGTCAGTAAACCCTGTCGTCACTCTTTCAAGTGGAGGCAGCATAAACTCTGAGAACCTCAGCGTTT
>CABMGC010000010.1 GCA_902385515.1 uncultured archaeon | reverse complement strand
CCATCCTAAGAACGGAGGTTATCTCTTTCTCGACCTGGTCCTCGCGCACGAATATGTGGCCGTCGTCCTGCGCGAACTCCTTGACCCTGAAAAGGCCAGAGGCAACGCCGCTGAGCTCGCTCCTGAATATCTTGTCGAAAGTAGCGGTCCTGAAAGGAAGGTCCCTGTAGCTCCACTTCTTGGACTTGAATATGAGTATTGTGGACGGGCAGTTCATCGGCTTGAGGCCGACGTTGCCGAATGCCGACTCGAACATGAACATGTCTTCCTTGTAATGCTCCAGGTGCCCGCTGACCTTCCATAGCGCGAGGTTCGCTATTGCAGGGGTGCTTATTTCCTCGTAATCGTACTCGTCCTCCTTCTCCCTCAAGAACTTTACCAGCTCGCGGTAGATCGTCTGGCCGTGTGGATGCCAGTACACCATGGCGGGCGACACTTCCTGGAAGCTGTACAGCTCCTGCCGCTCGCCGATGGATCGGTGGTCGTTGTCGGGCAGGCCCGACCAGTCGCTCTTCCGCACTAGCGCGGTGTTTAGCACGAGAGGCCTTGCCTCCTTTTGTGCGGCGTCATTCCTGACGACCGCCCCGCCCGCGCCGTAGCTCCTCGACTGTTCCGCAAGCGGATGGCCCTTGATCGCGAGGCTCAGCTTCTTGTTCCAGCCGAAAGGCGCCCTCTTTACCTCTGCATCCTTGGGTGTGTCCTTCGACATGAGTTCCAGTATCTTCAGCGCCTCGTCCGGCGCCGCGAGGTTCTTGCTCAGATGAGCGAACGGATATATGACTAGCTTCTTCCTGCCCTGTTTTTTCATGAATGACGCGACATCGTCGATGGCCTTCTTGGCGGTCGCATCGTCGTCTTCCTTCTCCACGCTCACCAGTATGGCGATCGCATCGTCCACAGACATCCGCTTCTCCTCGCTCTCCTCGTGCACCCTTGCCTCGGGCTTCACGAGCTCGTAGGTTATGTTATCCACGTCCAACTGAAGTATTTTCATAGGCTCATCTCGTAAGCGTAAGCATGACTAGTAAGATTAGGCAAGTAACTAATTAAAAATAAGGGTGGGATGGCGTTCAAAGGAAGGCTGTTCGCCCGCGCGGCCGGCATCAGCCGACTGCTGTTTGGAAGTAACGACCTGCCATGTCCACCATCAAGGCTAATCCGCAGGACACGCTTTTAATGCTTTTGTCCGCAGTATAAGTTAAGCGCTAGGGGTAGACCATGAAGGTACTGATAGTAGATCTCGGATCGCGCATGAACAAGACGGGCGGACAGGCGAGGGTCGCTGCGCAGCTCTACATGGGCCTCAGGCGCAGGTTTGACACGTACTATCTCGGATACGAGACTGAATATATCGAGGGAAAGAAAGACGCCAATGCGATACTGCTGAAAAGGAGCGCGGCTCTGGGTTTGGGGGTGCGCAAGAGCAGGGTAAGCGAGTGGCTTCCGGTAAGGATGGGGTACAGCCTCATCGTGACGCGCAACATGCTGGGTCTAGGAATTGGAAAAAACGAGCTGGCGGAGCGCGTCGCAAAGATCAAGCCGGACGTAGTCATAGCGAACTCCATGCAGGACATGGTGCTGCTAAAGTACCTGAAAGATTGCGGAATAAGATTCAAGTCAGTTTATGTGGACCATGGCACCATATCGACGAACGTCAAGTCGTATTTCTCGAAGGAGGCGATACCGCTCACGCTCGGCTCTGGCATAAACGCGCTCGGATCGCGCGACGCCCTTAGGAAGTTCTTCGGCTTCTTCGACATGAACGTCGCGCTCAACGAGAAGCACAAGGAAAGCATAGCGAGATTTACGAAAAAGGTAACGTGCATACCGAACGGCGTAGAGGTTCGCGCTGGAAAAAACAAGAAAGTGGAAGATGCGCTCAGGAAGAGGTACGGCCTGGACAAAACGGACTTCGTCGTGCTGTATCTTGGCAGGCTCTTCGAGCGCCAGAAGAACGTCAGCACCCTTATCAGGGCGTTCAACCGCATCAAAGGCGAAAAGGTCAAGCTTGTCATCGCGGGCGAGGGCCCTTCCGCGGGCGATTACGAAAATCTTGCCAAAGGGAACAGGAACATAGTCTTGACGGGCGGACTGAAAGACGCCGAGATAGACGCGATGTACGGAGTCGCAAACGTGTTCGTGCTCCCGTCCAATTGGGAAGGATTCCCAGTCACGGTGCTCGAAGCTGCGGCGCACGGGCTGCCGATAATAATATCCAAGAGCATCATGCTCAGCGAGTACGCAATCGGCAAAAAACACCCGATAGCGTTCGATACGAAAAGCCCAGATGACCTGAAGATGAGGATACTTGAACTTTGCAGGGATGCGGAAAAAAGGCGGGCCGCGACGGAATTCTCAGCGAAGCTTGCAAAGAAGTACGACATGCGCAAGATGCTCGACAGCTACGCAGATCTGCTGCAAAATGTCTGAAGGCTTCTGCTTTTATAAGAGAGTTCCGGCCAATAATACACTGAATGATGAAACTACTTGACGTCGGTGCGAAGCTGCCGCGGGAGGTCCTTGAGTCCGCGCTCGCGAGAGGAGTTGGCACTCTGACTCCGCCCCAGGAGACCGCACTCAAGAAGGGCATTCTCGACGGGCACAACATAGTCATCGCGTCGCCTACCGCGAGCGGCAAGACGTTCATAGCCGAGATGGCGATGATGAAGAGCGTCATCCACGGGCGGAAGAAGGCGATCTACATCGCCCCCATGCGTGCGCTCGTGAGCGAGAAGTACGAGGACTTCAAGAGGGACTATCCGTTCCTAAAGGTCGCAATGTCTATCGGCGACCTCGACGCGCTCGATCACTGGCTGTCGGGGTACGACATAGTCTTCGCGTCCACCGAGAAGATGGACAGCCTGATTCGGCACGGGCTGTCGTGGCTTGACGAGATAGGCTGCGTGGTGTTTGATGAAATACACATGCTTGACGACGCCAGCCGCGGCCCGACGCTCGAGGTCCTCATAACGAAGCTACGCAGGGTCTGCAGCGGTGCGCAGATAGTCGCACTGAGCGCCACGGTCGGCAACGCGCGCGAGATCGCTGAATGGCTCGGTGCGGAGCTGGTCGAGAGCGACTACCGCCCGGTAACGCTTGAGAAGGGCGTCGTGCTCAACGGCAAGGCCTATTACCAGGAGAGTGAGGAAGGGGAGGACCTTGCGGGCAACAGCGCGATAGCCGAAATACGCGTTGCGCAGGACACGATCCACAGGAAAAAGCAGGCGCTCGTCTTCCTCAGCACGAAACGCAACGCGGAGGCGAGCGCGGAGCGCATAGCGCAGGCGGTGAACGAGCTGCTGACTAAGGAAGAAAAAGAAAAACTCTCTGAATTGAGCAACAAAGTGCTTCACGTTCTGGGCAAGCCCACTATGCAATGCGAGCGGCTGTCAAGGATAGTTGAGAAGGGGGTCGCCTTCCACCATGGAGGGCTTGTCAACGAGCAGAGGCATCTTGTTGAGGAGGCGTTCAGGAGCAACCTTATCAAGGTCGTGTGCTCGACGACCACTCTTGGCCTTGGCGTCAACCTTCCGGCCCACACTGTGCTCGTGCGCGACACCAGCAGGTACAGCGAGGCGTCAGGCTCTGAAAAAATAAGCGTCAACGAGGTCACGCAGCTATTCGGCAGGGCGGGCCGCCCGAAGTACGACAAGGAGGGCAGGGCGCTTCTCATCGCGAAGAGCAAGGGCGAGATAATGGACCTGTACGCCAGGTACATAGCGGGCGAGCTTGAGCCCATCTACTCGAAGCTCGGAGTGCTGCCCGTGCTCAGGACCCACCTTCTCGCGTTCATATCCACGAGGATGCTTCGGAGCAAGGAGAGCATAATGAGCTTCCTCGGCGAGACGCTGTACGGCCACCAGTTCGCGAACACTCGCGAGATGGGCGAGATAGTCACAAAGATACTTGAGGAACTGGTCGAGTGGAAGTTCATAGTGAAAGCTGGAAGCGCTTACGAGCCCACCAGGATAGGGGCAAGGGTCAGCGAGCTGTACATAGACCCGCTGTCCGCCAAGTGGCTCATCGACACGCTGCCGAAGGCCGTCGACGACGTGTCCTACCTGTTCATGATATGCAACACGATGGAGATGCGGCCGTACGTGAGGGCGACAGAGGAGGCGTCGGAGCAGTTCTTTGCCTACGCGAGCCTGATCGAAAGCACAAGGACGAACCCGGAGGCGAACAGCTACGCGTACTACGATCCGCTAAAGCCGCTTAGCACCGCGCTCATGCTCAGGGACTGGGCGGGCGAGCTTGGGGAGAAGGACATAGTCAAGAGGTACGGCACCACTCCGGGCGCGCTGTTCGCGAAACTCAGCAACTCGGACTGGCTGTTCTACGCCAGCACCGAGCTGGCGAGGCTGGTCCGGGTCAGCCCCGCAAGGCTGCTGGAGCTTAGGATGAGGATAAAGTACGGCATCAAAAAAGAACTGCTCGATCTCATAAGGTTGGAACAGGTAGGACGCGTGAGGGCGAGGCTCATGTACGACGCCAGGATTAGGAAGGTCTCCGACCTTCGCGAGGAAGGAGCGGGAAAGAAGGTGGAGACGCTGTTCGGCAAGCAGATAGCGAAGACCATAATGGACCAGGTGAAGTAACCTCCCAAGGCCAATGCCTCCGACGCCAAACCTATGGAAAAACCGCCACAGGTTTTACCTTGGTAATCAAAGTGGTAGCGGCTTCGCCGTTATGCGCATAACGCCGAAAAGGAGAAAGGATTAAAAAGCTGATATATTATATAACTCTGGCGACAAGAAGTCGGTGAATAAAATGGGAGTTTTCGATAGTCTAGGCAAAGCATTCGGAGTTTCAGCATCTAAGGAGATGAGCATAGAGGAGTACATGAACTCGGCGGAGATGGCGGACGTTGACGTCATGCACGAGCCTGCGGACATGTACATAAAGCCCGTATCGATCTCGAGCGAGAACGATGTAAAGCTCATCCAGGACGAGCTTTCAAGGAAGAACATAATCCTCCTGAGCTTGACGGACCTCAACAAGAGGCCGACAACCAGGACCAACGTCATCGCGGCGCTGAAGGCGTATGTCGCGAAGATAAACGGAGACATAGCGCAGATTGACGACAGCAGGGTTCTTATAACGCCTGCCAAGGTCAAGATCATAAAGAGCAGGAAGGCGGCACCAGCGACGAAGTAATTGCGCTAATCCTTTAGCGCAGTTATTATCGCGTGAAGCTCCCTCCTGTCAGGTCGGGCGGCTCGGATCAGCCTTCTGAAGGAGTTCGACACGGATGGTTTGTCCCGTATGTGTTTGCGGGCGACCAATCCGTCGAACACCTCGAAGAGCTTGTCCAGTTCGCGCCTGTCTAATTTTCCAGCATCGGGGGCCATCTCGTTGTACGCTGTCCGGAGTCCCTTTCTTTTCATCAGGTAAAGCATTATCGCAAGGGCGTGCGATATGTTCAGCACGGGATATCCCGGATCGGCACCTATGAAGGCCAAAAGGTCGCACTTGGCTATCTCCTCCTTGGTAAGCCCTATGTCGTCCCTGCCTATGAGAAGCCCGACGGTGCCGCCTTTTTTGAACGAGGACAGCCGCTCCACCGCATCCTCGGCCAGATAGACCTTGCTAAAGCCGGACTTTCCCTTCCGCCATATTCCGCTCGTT
>CABMGC010000009.1 GCA_902385515.1 uncultured archaeon | reverse complement strand
CTGATAAATGCAGGCAGCGGATCGGACACGTACTACTGGACGGTGGGATACGGCCTTGACAAAGTCTCCGGCTGCACCCAGTCGAGCGCGACATGCGCCATATCTAGCTCCGTGTCATCGTCAGACATTCCGTACAGGGTCAGCGTCCAGGTCACCGATTCGGCTTCCAGCACTTCGGACGTCGCAGTGACGAACATTACCGTGTATCCTGCTCTGTCCGCCGCGGTGTCTCCCATAGTGCGAGCTGCAGTCGACCTTGGACAGACCCTTCAGGTCAGTTCCAGCGGAGCCGGAGGCTCGGGAGCATACGCATACGTGTGGTCGAGCAGCCCCGAAAGTGTGTGCCCCGGATTTGTCTCGCAGGCCGCGCCTTCGTTCGCGTTCACGCCGTCTGCTTCGACAGCGGGCTGCGCTTTCGCGGTTGCGGTGGAAGACACCGCGACTTCAGACGTAGTCTCTGTAAGAACGCCGGACATAGTCGTGAATGCGCAGCTCTCTGCAATCGCGGCGCCCAAAACCTCCGGCAACGCATCAATAATCCAGGGCCAGAAGGCGACGATTCTCGGGATGATGCCGAATGGCGGCACGCCACCTTATTCGTACGGATGGCTCGTCAGCTACAACGGCTCATCGTTCGCCGCGGTCAACGCCACGTTCTGTTCGCCGTTCAATGAAACCGCCTCGTCATATGATTCCGTGGCGTGCATTTTCCAGACTACGAACAGCACGCCGCCTGGAGACTACGCGTACGAGCTGAGAGTTGTGGACTCTGCAACTTCTCCTTTCTTTGCGAACTCCTCGGGCGCGGCCCACGTGAAGGTGGCCGCGCGGCCCAAGCCGGACCTGCTTGCGGAATCGCTGCCCATCGCCGTTCCCATAGCGTGCGCCGCAGCGGTACTGCTGGGCACGTGCCTTATTTATCTGCAGATGATGAAGAGAAGGGACTGGAAGGAGGGCAGAAGGGCGTATTGAGGAGCGGTCCATAATTTCGCAATCTTAAGCAATTCGAAGACCGGGCAAGAAACCAAAGGGGCCGTCACTTGGCGTACTCCAGGAACTCAAGAATCTCCTTCGCGTGCACGTAGGGCCTGACCTTCTTGTACATCTTTATTATCTTGCCAGACCTGTCAATCAGGAATGTGTTCCGGAGAGTGCGCGTGCCGTGGAGGCCCAGACTTATCAGGCTCCTGTCGTACGTGTCATAGGCCTTTATGGTATTTGCGTCCGGATCGGACAGAAGGAGGAAGTTGAGATTCAGGTGCTTGATGAACGCCTTGTGCGACGCGACGCTGTCCCTGCTGACGCCCACTACGACTGCGCCCTTATCCGACATTGCGTCTGCTGCCTTGCCGAAATTCGTCGCCTCAACAGTGCATCCGGGCGTTTCGTCCTTCGGGTAGAAATAAAGCACCAGATACTTGCCTGTGAACTCGCGAAGGCTGTGCCTCTTTCCGTCCGAACCGTCGAGCTTAAAGTCGGGCGCGTTGTTTCCTACCGCGAGTGCCATGATATCAATTGATTGATGCAACCGGTATTTAAATAAGTTGCGCGAGCCTGTGCTAGAATACCTCGCATTTCTTGCGCGACATGTATGACAGGTATATCTGCGCCAAAAATACTGAGACCAAAACCGTGATCACTAAGAGTCCGACTATCAGGTTCTGCTCGAAGACTGATATTTGGGGTGGGCCCGCAGTGATGTTAAGATATATAGGATAGCTCTGAGATATGCCTGGTCCCAGTATGACCAACCGGTACTGGTAGACGCCGGGCGTCGCAGTGCTCTCGATATCGAATGTCTGCGCCGATATGCTGTCATTGGACTCCATGACAGAATGGTACGCATTGAATATGTGCGGCGAGCCCTGAGTCGATGGCGATACCAGCGCGAGGAAGTAGGTTACGTTCGTAGGCCGGTTTCCTGAATAAGCCTCATATACCGTTATGCTTTTTCCAGTGTTATTTGTTTGCACCGAATGTATGGTGGTGTTCAACAGCGTAAGCGAGCTTATGTTGTTCAGGGACGATGACAGGGCAGTGACGGGATTCAGCAAGCCTGTGATATCTGATGTATTAGTGGTATAGTAGCTGAAAACCGCTTCCTTGTGGGCTCCCAGCTGTGCCAGATCCCACTGGAGGTTGTACGCGCCACTCAGAGAAGCGGTGATATTGAAGGCGCCCTGCCCTTTAGAAACGTGAATCTTCGATGTGTTGCTGACGGACGAGAAGGGAAGTTCCGTGTCGAAGGCTATTCGGTACGCCGTGCCGTTGAGCGGATTGTATACTGTGTACTGGTTGCTGACGTTCCTGCCTGGGCTCGACAGGTAGGCAAGCCTGGTCTGTATAACGTTGCCTTCCTTGGGCTTGACCCTAACTATTATGAAGAACTGTCCGTCGATCGTGTGCGCAACTTTGTCTGCAACGTACGTTGCAGTGAGGTTTATTGGCACTACATAAGTCCCCGCAATGTTTGCGCCATCGGTCGATATCAAGATCTGTTCGCTCTTGGTTTCGTTTGACAGGAATATAAGGAACCTTCCAGAAGGCACAACCGTGACGTTCGGGAGCCTTTCTGCAGAGACGTTTACGCGGACTGTGTAGTTGGTAGGATTGGACATGCTCAGCAACATGCTCGTCGAATTGTATGCCTGGATTGACGCGTACAAGGGAAGCGAAGTGAAAATTAGGGGTCCTAGAGAAGTTGGCGGGGCGGGAAAACCTGCGGCGCCGTTGATTTCCGAAGTTCCTACCACAACATATTCCGTTGTAGCTTCGTTCGAGATATGCACATCAGAGTGGGCCCGGTTGTTGAATGTGGAAACGTCATTGTACTTCGCCAGCGCCTGGATTGCATACTTGCCGCTCGATTGAGCGGCGTTCCTGAGGTTTATCGAAAACGCGCGCCGCTCACCAGGGCGGAGTTTTCCCATGCTCTGGCTTATGTTTTGCACGGAACCCGACGGCCCGACTATCGTCACGAAGAGCGACGCGTTGGTCGCCGCCAATTGCCCGGTGTTGGTGAAGTTTCCGGTCAACGACAGTATGCTGCCCACCGCGGCCCCCGCGGGCACGACCGCGACGTTGTTGATGGTGACGTTCGCCCTTGTCGCAAGGTAGAAATGCGCTGACGTCTGGTTGTCGAAATTCGATCCTTTCAGGTATATGTTCGCTATGACTGCGTAGTTCGGCAATCCAGTGGAGCTGATGTAAGCCGCGTTGACGGCTATCGTCCCGTTCGCAACAGCGCTGTTGCCTATCGGAATGCTGAGCGGGATGCGGCCGTACGCGATGCCGGTAGCTCCATCCAAAAAGGTAAGGCTGCCTGTGAAATTGCCAGTTGAGGGAAAGCAGGTGACGGATGATTCCTTTATGACATAGCTGAGGGTTATGTTGGTCGGACGCACGTAGAACTGCGAGTCCGGGTTCAGGCTTATCGTGAAATGGCACGGCGCGCCGAAGAGGCCCTGCGCCTGCACGGAACTCCCAAGTGCGAGTAGCATCAGTGACGCAATGATGAATAACGAACCTTCAAGTCTTCCTCTGCCATTCATTTGATCCGCTTTTCTATTGATAAACCAGATTAAAAAATGCTTGGTTACGCCGGACGCGTTTGCAGCTCAGTTCACGGCCCGCTCACTGAGGCTTGAAGCTGTGCGCGCCCGTCCTTTTTCTAAGCGGAGATATTAGCACGCCTACGACTATCGTGGTGATCACGACGACCGCAACCAACGACCCGACTAATATGTTCTGTTCGGATGCGGACATGACTGGCGGCACTCCCGTGATGTTCAGATATATCAAGTATGTCTGCGCAATGAAAGGTCCGAGTAATGCGAGCCTGTAGTGGTAGACGCCAGGCACTTTTGTGCTCTGTACAAAGAACGTCTGCATCTGGATGGTATTGTTCTGTTCCATCACGTACTGATAGGGGTTGAATATTAGCGGCGGCATTCTGTCCATCGATGGCGCGACCAGCGACATGAAGTATGTAACGTTCGCTGGCCTATCGCCAGAGTATGCGGTGTATACAATTATTTTCCCTGCCGAGCTGTTCGTTTGTACGACCGGCAGAGTAACATTCAGCAGCGTAAGCGCACTCACGTTGTCGAAGGACGACGTCAGCGAAGTCGTCAAATTGAGCAGGTTTTTCATCGTAGAGACGTTCGTCATGTTGAATGTGCTGATGGCCTTTTCTCCGGGCGCCAGTTGGGGTATCTGCCATTCCATTAGGTACGTGTCCTGCATTTTTTCAGATTTCAGATAGATGCCTTCTCCTCCACTGACAGTTATCTGCGACGAATTGCTGAAGGTGGACTTCGGCAGCTCCGCATAGAGGCCTATCCGATACGTGGTGCGGTTTGTCGGATTGAGGACTGTGTATTGATTGCTGATATTTCTGCTTAATCCTGATAGGTAAGCCGTACGCGTTTCCAAGGGGACTCTGCCGTCAGGGGTCTTGACGCGGACCACGATGAAGAACTGGCCTTTTGAAGTTGTTCGGATTCCATTGCCTGTGCTGCTTGTCGTGTAGTTGATGAGTGCGACATAGGTGCCCGCGGTG
>CABMGC010000008.1 GCA_902385515.1 uncultured archaeon | reverse complement strand
GGTTCTATGCGAATCTTGTACTAGTTCTATACTTTACTCGACACGGCAAAATGCAGAGGCATTAGAAAAATTAATTAAAGTTCCAATCCGATGAATCACGGGAGTCCTGATGCCTGTGCTCAAAAATAATGACGCCTCTTTCAGGGAAAGGAAGAGCCTTTTATATGCGTCCTCGGCGCTCACAATATTTTTACACTAGTTTTTTTGTACGGCTGTTTTGCTTTGGAGAGAATTTTGCGCCAGTCTTTGTTTCCTCCACTACAGGAGATATTATTTTTAGGCATCCCAATTGCAATCATTTTGCAAGGAATTCTTGTTAGTGTGGAACCCAGGTTTCATCTAATATTGGGAATAATGTCTATCGTAGAGGCAATCCTATTTATGGGCGTGATTGTAACCGCCTTCGGCACATATGGAGCATTTGCCTTCTCGTTATCTGCGCCAGGATTGATAAAAATAGCAAGTACAACCAGGCTAGGCACATATGGTTGGTTCATTTTCTCATATTTAATTGCAGGGCTACTTAGCATAGCTTATAAACCAAAGCGGCCAATAAAACCATATTGGAAAACGTTAATTGCGTTACTTGTTTTAATTGGACTAGCTGTGGGCCTTTCAATATTTTTCTTTTTCGTAATTTTTGGATTACTGATTGGATTGGAACGTCTTGCTGCCGCATCGCTACTATTGGCAAACGTGTTGTTTCCCACAGTAGTACTTTCATTGGTGCTGCCCGCAGTATTCATAGTGCTTGTTTTTGCGGCTAAAAAAAGCAACAAACGCAGGCGAATTATTCTTTCGGCGGCAGCGGCATGGTTGGTTGCTTTGACGATGTTCGTGCTTGTACTTTTTTATTCGGGCAGCCTAATGTCCATACTTTCAGGGACATCATGCAATGTAAATTTGGGCTTCTACTGTTGGCAGCCCGCAATATCGCATACGACAGGAAACTTCACGGCATGGCTGGGACAGGGCACAGGAACCGACTGGGGACCTACTATATTCGTGTTCGTGCCCCTGGGGGCCAATTCTTCAGGCAAAATACCAATTTCTGGATCCGTTGCCGCAGCAAGGGCATTTACCAAGTTGGCAAACACGGGCATCTACTCGGGTGGATTGATTCCTACTGCAACTCTCGGCGCGGTGCCGCCCGGAGAGCTCATAGGCACCCTTGTCGCAGGAAGCATATGGGCATGCTATGAACCCAAATCCATGAGCAGCGGGACACTGACCTATTTACCTGAAACGGGCGAATGTGCCAATGCAGGAACTGTGCCAGTCAACTACGTGCAGATGGCAACCGTGACAGTGAGAGTCAGCTAGTCTTGCGCAGACCGCCCCGTCCCTTGTTCAAAACGTGCAGCGCCAGGAACGTCTGCAGGTTGGAGACGGTAATTATGCCCGCGAGCTTCTTCTTGTCAATTACCGCAGCTATGCCCGATTCCGCGCTTTCCATGATCGAAAGGGCGTCGACCAGGCCTGTGCTTGCCGGCAGCCTAGGCATTACGACCGCCAGGTCCGCCGCCGTCCTGACGCTTCCCTTCTTCGCCGTCCCGGCAAGGTTCACGTACGCGTAATCGCTGCCGATCGTGGTTATCAGGACGTGCTCCTTTGACTTCCTGACCAGGTCGTACAGCGAACCGACCGCAGTATTCGGCTCCACGAACTTGAAGTGCGTGCTGGCGGCTCCGGCTATGGTGAGCCCCCTGGAATCCCTCTTTAGCTCGGCCATCTGCTTCTCGGAGAGCGCGCCGCCCAACAGGAAGAACACTATCAGCAGGTCCCACAGCACGGTGAACTCCTTGTAGTACGCGGGCGCGTTGAGCAGCAGAGCGTAGACTATCGTGCCCGCAATGAATATCACCATCACGTACTTGCTGGCCGTGACTGTCATCATCGTGGCCTTGTACTCGTCGTACCTCCTCTCGAGGTAGCTCCGAAACACCCTGCCTCCGTCAGTGGGGAAGGCAGGCAGCAAATTGAAGACGCCGAGAAGAAGGTTGATCTCGAAGAGGTACTGGAATATCTGGTTGGCAAGGCCGGCCGGGGCGAACGCCACTAGCGCGCCGAACAGGCAGCCCAAAAAGACGCTCATGAGCGGGCCGGACACCGCGACGTTGAACTCTACCTCCGGGCTGAGCTTGGTCTCGTCTATTATCGAGGCTCCGCCTATGGGCATGAGTATTATCTTCTTTACCTTGACGCCGTTGCGAATCGACGTTATCGAGTGCGCGAGCTCGTGTATCAGCACGCAGACGAAAAGCAGCGCTATCAGCATGAAAACGTAAGTGCTAAGCAGCAGCGTGAGCAGAAGCAGCATTATGAAACTCCAGTGGAGCTCAATGGCCACGCCGAACAGGCTCCCGATGCGGTAGGACTGCGCCATGCGATTCGAAGATAGTATTCAGTTAACAATATTAAACCCGTTTGCGATATCTAGCTGATGCTGATTTCTCTCATAAAAGGCGCGCCTGCGCTGCTCATAAGGAAGGAGCGCGTCCTGGTCGTTGGCGACCTTCACATAGGCATCGACCTGAAGTACAGGGCATCAGGCATACACTTTCAGGGTGCGACAAACAAACTTGCGGAACAGCTGCTTGAAACGTACAAAAAGTCGGGCGCAAGGAGCATAGTAATACTCGGCGACGTGAAGGAGAGCATAGGGTATCCAAGGTTCGGGGAGTTCATGGAGCTGAAGAGATTCTTCGAGGCCCTAAAGGGAATCGACATACGGATAGTGAAGGGGAACCACGACGGCGGGCTCGACAGGGTGCTGAAGAACCTTGAGCTTAACATAGTCATTGAGAAGGAGGTACTTACCGACAATATCGCCATGATCCACGGCAATGCATGGCCATCTGACGAGGCTATGCAGAAGAGATACCTTATCACTGCACACGAGCATCTGGCCATTGATGTTGACGGAAAAAAAGGGAAGGTATGGCTCATTGCAAAGGCAAGTAAGAAGGCGAGCGGGAAGTATGTGAAATTCAACAAGGACATCAAGCTTGTAGTCGTGCCACCATTCAACGAACTGGTGCTCGGGTCAGAGATTACTGAAGGCATAAAGAAACGAATGCCGCTATTCAGGGAGAACGTCTTCGACTGGAAAAGCGCCAGGGCTTATGATTTAGAGAAGGGACTGCATAAAGTTGCGAATGCACGAAACTCATAAACGGCTTAAATCCCCAACGTCAATTATCTCAAGGGCCTTTGACTTCAGGCCTTTCTTGTCTTGGACAAACAGAATGCGGCGCGCCGCCTCAATTCGGTTCAATTTATCTTCTGTTGCATCCACTTCCGCCTGGTTTACTTTCCCCCATTTGACTTCCAGAAGCAATGCTGGCTTATTGAATCTTGTCAATATGCCATCCAATTCATAGTCTCCATCGTCAAGCAGATTCTCCTGCAAGCCTAGCTTGTTCGCCAAATATTCCCTTAGCTCGTCCTCTATTATGTGGGGTAGCAGCGCATCGATAATTCTTTCCGCCTCGGCATCTTCAAAACTCCTATCGGCGATGCCATACTTTTCGTCTGCATAAAAAAATAACCTGACTAGCGGCGATGCGACCTTATATACAAACCTTTTCTTCCTTCCGTACAGAGGCAACTTCCTCAGTATTCCAATCCTTACCAGATTCTCCAAGTAAGGCTGAATGGAGCTCGGGTCGTCTTTAGGAATGAGCCTACTCGCGAATAGCGCGCTCGCCACCTCGCTCGATACGACCCTGCCGTTGGCCACTGCTCGAATAATTCCTTCATAAGTTGCAGAGAGGCCCCTGTCCTCCTCGAGGAATATCTCTCCAACCAGCGCAGGGACGGTGTTGGCCAGTCCACGCAATATCTTGACGAAAGTCTTCCTGACGTCTTCCTTCTCTTCGAAGTAGTCAACAGTGATGGGTTCGCGGATCATCACTGCACTTTCAAGCAATTGCTGCTTGCTGCTGATGCGGCCATTGAGCGCCAGCAGGCAATCGTCCAGCCGCATCAGACCAATCTGGGCTTCATGGAATAGTCCAAGGAGTGGCGATCTGCTGTGCAGCAAATTCTTTGCAAAGAAAAGAGTTGAAGTCAGAAGTATGAGCCTGCCGCTTTTCTTCATTGAATGTAATAGGTCCAGGAAGGGTTCGCCAAGCCTTTGGAACTCGTCAATCACTACCGTCTTCCCGTCTGCGAGGTCGCGCCTTAGAAGCTCAACTAGCATATCATAAGTCATGCGCAAGTTGGAGATTTTGGAAAGAATTGTTCTATCCCGATTTACGAAAAAGTAGTCATCGTACTTCACGAATCTTTCTACTAGAAAAGTTTTGCCTGTTTTTCTGCGGCCATAGATAAGCGTCCATTTTCTAACGCCGGCTATTGTCTCAAGTTCTTTCGGGCGGTTAACAATAATCATAGTTAGTATAACTACAGTTATACATTTATAAAGATATCTGCAGTATCCTGCAAGCTTGCCCGAAAGCAACTGGCGCCTTACACGGGTGCTGGAGGGAGCCTTGCCTTGACCTCCTTCATCGTCTTTGCGACCTGATCGTTCCAGGCCTTGAAGGCCGCAGGGTCCTCGGGGTACTGCTTGTACACCTCCAGCAGCTCCTTCATCTTGCCCACTGTGAACAAAAGGTTCCTGAAGGCGTTTATGTTCGAAATCCCGCTGAGCACCTTGTGGAACGTGCTGGATATGCTTAGCTCGGGCATCCTCCCGTAGCTTAAGGCCTCGCCCTCCTCCTTGGTTATGAAGTGGGCCATGCCGTAGTTGAGCAGGTCGTTGTTTAGCGACTGCAGGTAGATGCGGAACACCTCGAGCGCGCCGCACTTGTTGCCGTACGCGTCGTTGTAGAGCTGGTTGTATTTCCAGAGCCCTTTTATGCTCGTGTCCTTCGATTCGATGGACTCGACCGCAACGCGGCCGGCGAGCGCGCCGGCGATCATTGCGGATCCTATTCCCCCGGCACTTATCGGGTTGGGCATCGCCATGGAGTCTCCTGCGCCAAGGTAGTTCTTGTACACAAGGCTTCCCTGCTGCCTTCTCACGGTGACTGACCAGTATCCCTTCCCGTTGCCGTCAGTGTTGTCCAGGCCGTCGTCTCTTATCGCCTTGTTCCACTTGACGTACTCGTCCATCAGCGAGTGCAGATTGTCGGCCTTGCCGAGCTTCGCATTCCTTATCTCAAGGCACTTCTTCTCTATGCCCAGCCCGATGTTGACCTTGTTCCCGTTCCTCGGGAACACCCAGCCGTATCCGCCAGGGGCCATCTGCTGGTTTAGGTGGATTACCGCGTTGTGCGCGTCGTAGTATTTCTCGTCGTCCGCGACCGGCTTGAAGTTCATTATGTACCTGCCCGTTGACTCTATGTCGTCGGTCCTTATGTCCCTCTCTATTAAGTCATTGACGGGAAGCTTCCTCCTAAGAGTGCTGGCCATGCCCAGGCAGTCGATTACGACCTTCGACCTTATGCGGTACTCCTTCTTCTTGTCGTCCTTTCCGAAGACTCCGGCAATGCCGCCTTCCTCGATTATTGGGCCTTCGACCTCGTAGTTCGGCCTGTATTCGGCTCCCTGTTTCTCGGCCGCCCTGGCGATTTTCCTTCCGAACGCGGGCCGATTAAGCATGAAGCCTTCTCCCTCGAACGGGAACTTGTTCTGAAGGTCCGGGCTCAGAGCGTAAACGCCCTTCACCTCGTGGTCCAGCTCCGGCCTGTCGAACGTCAGGCCCAGCTCCTTGTTAAGGAATTCAAGATGGGACTTCGCCACGGCGTCGCCGCAGACCCAGCCCCAGTTGCTTTTCTTTCCTGGCTCCTCGTAGTTGTTCCTGTCGAGAAGCAGCACCTTGGCTCCGTTCTTGGCCGCCGAGATGGCGGCAAGAGAGCCGGCAAGGCCGGCTCCTGCAACAATGACGTCATAATCGTAGCTCATTTGAACACCAGAATGTGAATTCAGGCCTTAAGCCTTGCCCTTTATTACCACGATCGGTATCACTCCTTCCGTGAACTCTATGTCTGCGAGTGCCAGCGGGTCGATCACGCCCTTGGGGACCTCGATGAGGGGCGGTGCGCCGTAAGCGAGCTGAAGTGCCCTTGCTCCTATTATTCTTGCCTTTTCGAATTGAGTGTATTCCATCGGATCGACCAAAAAGTATGAGTATTGAACTATTATATGCTGCCAACAAACTTTATAACCATTGCTAACGCCGCGCGAACGCGACATAAAGCCGGCTAGCGCACGGGCTCATACTCCTCGTTCGGCCCGACGACGCAATTGAAGCCCCGATTGAACAGAAGACTTGCGTGCTTGAACGACTTGAATCTGTCAAGGCTCATTGATTTTAGGTAAAGCACAAATACACCGTCTGGTCGCGATTATAT
>CABMGC010000007.1 GCA_902385515.1 uncultured archaeon | reverse complement strand
AAGAGCGTCCAAGGACCGGCTGATAGCACAACTGCGCAGCGGGGTGGAGGGCGACAAGCAGAAGCAATATTTCATCCAAAAGGGTCTTTTGAATTTCTCCGACCAAAGCTTGTCCGGGCTGTCGATACTCCCCGAAAAGTTCATCACTGCAGTAGTGCTGTGCGACGGCTATGGCAGCGGCAGGGACATGCATCCTTTTCTGGATAGGATCTTCAAGTCTCGGAAAGTGGTATATCCGCAGTATTCCACAGGCATCTATTCGCGCAGAAAGCTTGCGAACGGGGAACTGATGGAGGGCAAGATATTCATGCTGGAAGATGATGTCGGTGCCGTTCAGAAAAATGCCGGCACGCCCATGGTGTTCGTGGACGAGTGCATAGTTCACGGCGTTACGATCGGCACGATGATGCAGACGTTCAAGTCGAGTCTCGGCTATAAAGGGGACTTTTTTACGATGGCGGTATCCTCCTACAGCAACACCATCTCAAAAGTCATGGATTACGATTCGTTCGTAAATAATACGTGCGTGATGTCAAATCCGGCGTACGCAAAATACTTGTTCGGCACGCAGATAGTCAACGAGTATGGCCAGGTCCTAAAAGACGGCGAGTTCGTTGATGCCGAAACTCTAAAGTGCCTAAGGAGGTAACTCCCTGTGCGCACGCACTGCGTCAGGCGTCGCTGCCTTTTATCAGGTCGATTATGCGCCTCAGTTCGGCTATGTCTGCGGGCCTTGCCAGCGGCAGCACGTACCTTTCAGTCTGCCGGACGTAAGCGGCCGTCCTTTCCTTGGTCCAGTTCTTGCCGAGGTACGTGTTTCTCAGGTTATCGATCCTGTCAGCGACCTTCAGCAACTTGCTGTCCTTAGGCGCATCGCGAAGATGCTCGAGATACGCCTCCTTGCTTGCGTAGAAGTTCATCGACAGGCTTTTCACGATCGTAGACACCCCCGTGCCGAACGCGCCCGCAAGCTCTTCTTCCTTAACTCCGCAATCCTCCATCGTGTCGTGCAGCAGCGACGCCGCCAACATGTCCGCCGACCTGACGCCCATTTCAGACAGGAGCATTCTGCACACCCTGATCGGGTGTATAACATACGGGGTCTTGTCGTCCCTGAATTGGCCCTCGTGCTTTGCGGCCGCGAATCCGAGGGCCTTGAGCACGAGCTTCCTGTCGGCGGGTCTGCCTATCTCTTTCGCGATGGTGGCCTCGAGCTCCTTTTGCTGATGGCCAAGATCGAAATAGCCCTTCTCAAAATCAGCTCCTTCCTTGTGCTGCGGCCTGGTGCGCTCCATGATTGTTAGCGCCGGTGCACTTTATTTAAGCCTTGCCCAAGGCGCGTTAGGCGCAATATTGCGAAACGAGTAGGGTGACTTTAAATCTTTTCATGTAATTAAATAAGTATGGATTATGCGCCGAAGCGGAAGGCTTCGAAGATAGGCAACGACGCGTTCGAAAGGATGCTCGGACACAGGGCCAGGCACACCGAGCTCGTCCTCTTCAGGTCCGTGTACTGGGCCAGCTATCTGCTGATCGTCGGAGGCCTGCTGCTGTTCTACGGGCTGAGCGGCGCTCAGGTGTCGTACCCCGTCTTCTTCGGATACGCGCTCTGCGTGCTCGCCATGATGGTAATAGTCTACGGCTCCGTGGAGACGCTCCACCACAAGCTTATGAGCAGGCACGCGTGATGCGCCGTGACGCCGTCAAGTGAGTAATCTCCATAACAAATGATTGATGTCCATGAAACTAGAGCTGCCAAACATATACCATTCGAAGAACCTCAAGTTCCTCGTCGTGCTTCCCCTAGTGCTCATGCTGCTTGGCCTTTACTTCTCGACTCAGATAGTGTACGATACCTCGCTCAGGGGAGGAGTGACCGTCCTGCTACAGACCAACTCCACTGCCAGCACGTCCGATCTGGCGAGCCAGATAGGAACCGGACTCCACTCCGAGGCGCCGAGCATATCGAAGAGCCCCGGAGGCCTTCAGGTAACGCTTAGCATGAACCAGAGCGTCGCGGACGCGGAGACCTACCTGGTCGACTTTTACTCCTACAAGGCCAACTACACATCTTACTTCTTCAACGCGACAAGCGCGAGCCTTGCACTGCAGCGGGACCAGGGCAATTCCACGCTCCTATTGGAGCTGCACAAGTCCAACGCCGGGGTCAACACTTCGATATTAGGAATGCGCACGTACTTCCTCAAGGAGATGGATGCTCTGGCTCCTTTCGGGGTGCAGTACTCCGCGGTAAACCTTAGCGACGCCGCCCAGATGCTGCCCGCTGCGCAGGGCGCGTACACAAACGCCAGCAACAAGTACAAGGACCATGTCATAGACGTGCTGACTTCGATCGTGCCTTCGACATCCTACTCCTACGAGCAGGTAACGCCAACCCTCGGCAAGTTCTTTTTGCAGGAGCTCCAGACGACGATAATCGTGGCTTTCGTGCTTATCTTCATCGCGGTATTTTTCGTGTTCAGGTCGGTCGTGCCGTCCGCCATCGTCGTGTTCGGCGCTGCGAACGATATGATAGTCGCGCTGGGCGCGATGGCGATCTTCAAGATACCGCTCGGAGTTGCCAGCATAGCGGGCCTTCTGATGCTCATAGGCTATTCGATAGACACGGACATGCTCACTGCGATAAGGATACTCAAGCGCGGCGAGGGCACCGCGGAGAGCCGCGCGTACGGGTCGATGAAGACCGGAGTGACCATGACCGCCACCGCCATAGTCTCTTTCGGAGCGCTGTTCGCGATATCGATGATCGAGTACGTGCCCACTTACTATCAGATCGCCGGAGTGGTGCTGATGGGCCTTATTGGAGACGTAATAACCACTTGGTTCGGAAACGCGGCGCTGATATTAATGTATAAGGAAAGGAAAGAGAAAAGATAGCCATGAAAATTCTCGCTTATCTCAAGGACTTCAGGTTTTCATTCCTGCTCGCGCTGATAGCAGCGCTGGTAATACTTGACGCACTCTACGGAGGGCCCAACATACTGCATCTCGGGGTGGAGTTTATAGGCGGCACCCAGATACCTGTCCGCCTGGAGCACAGCGTAGATCCGGGCACGATGAGTACGCTAATTACAACGCTCCAGTCCCGTCTGTCGACCTTCGGCCTCAAGCAGGTGACCGTTGAGGGAATCGGTAACTCCCAGGTCTACGTTATAATCCCGTCCGTCTCGCCGTCCGAGATCAACGGCACGATATCACTCATACAGAGCCAGGGAGTCTTCCAGGGAATAGTCAACGGCAAGGAGGCTCTCAACGGAACGTCGCTCCTCAGCGGCAGCCTTCAGGGAAGCGGCAGCCAGCCCCTAATCTCTGGCAGCAACGTCACGTGGGCGGTCAATTTCTTCATAACGCAGGACGCGGCCAACAAGTTCGCGAAGGTCGTGTTCGGCCAGGCCAACAAGCCGCTCTACCTGTTCCTTGACAGGCCCAACGGCGCGGTAGTACTGCTCAACGCGTCCCTGTTGAAGACCAGCGGCTCGCAGTTCGGCACCAACCAGACCGCAGAAATAAAGGCAATGCAGCAGGCCACATCGTTTGGAAACAGGACCATCCCAATCGAGATATATTCCGCGGATTCGGGCAACGCCAACTCGATACTCACGTTCCTGTCCGCAAATAGGGACAAGTACGGCGAAGTCATCCTCACCTCGGGCACGCCGAAGAGCATAGTTGATGGAGCGTCATCGCTGAACTATTCGCTGCGCTACACCTCTGCGCAGAACATAACCCCCTCGTTCATAAGCTCGTTCTCAGGAACGTCGCAGGTCGTTGCGATAGACGCCTGGCCGGCCATAGGCCTGCTGTCCGCGCCCGTTCTGAGCCCAGACGTAACCAACGGATCTACTGGCCAGCAGTACCAGATAACCGGTTCCGCGCCGCAGGGGCTGTCGCTGTCCGAGAAGGAGCAATTCGCCATCAACCAGTCAAGCAAGATCGTAAGCATACTCAACGGCGGAGCGCTGCCCGTGCACGTAACAGTCGAGGTGCCGACCACGATACCTCCGACGCTCGGCCAGCGCTTCGAATTCATAAGCGGCATAGCGCTGCTGATCGCCATAATTGCGGTCTCGGGGACCGTGGGCCTCAGGTACAGGAAGGCCTTCCTAATCGGGCCCATAATATTCACGACACTTGCGGAACTCTTCATAATCGGCTCGATAATAGGGCTGATAGGGACTATCGACCTTGCCGCGGTGGCGGGAATGATCGCCGTGATCGGTACCGGAGTGGACGCGCAGATAATCATAACCGACGAGATACTTTCAAAATCGAACGAGCACGGGATGAAGCTCAGGCTGAACGACGCCTTCTTCGTCATATGGGCCGACGCCGCGCTTCTTGTAATCGCGATGATGCCGCTCATGTTCTCGACATCGCTGGTCACGATAATAGGCTTCGCGGAGTCGACCATACTGGGAGTCCTGTTCGGGGCGTTCGTGACAAGGCCGGCGTACGGCGCAATGCTGACCCACCACTACGCCAAGCCGGGCGAATGACTGCCGCCTCTTTTCTCAGGAACCTATATATTACAAGAAATCCAATAGCTTATCCTGTAAACCGTCAAACCGGTGTCTT
>CABMGC010000006.1 GCA_902385515.1 uncultured archaeon | reverse complement strand
GCAGAGGAGGGCCATAGAAAGGCAGGGCATAGCCTACAAGGAGCTGGAGGCGAAGGTCGAGAAGGTCAAGAAGGCCGGCGCAGGCAAGATCATAAGGACCCCGACAAGGGAGGCGGTAATACTCCCGAGCTGGGTGGGCATGAGATTCGCGGTGCACAACGGCAAGGAATTCAAGGACATAGTGATAGTCCCCGAGATGATGGGACACAGGCTCGGCGAGTACGTGTTCTCGACGAAGCGCGTTCAGCATTCCGCGCCAGGTATCAGGGCAACGAGAGGAAGCAAGTTCTTGTCGGTGAAATGATGGCGTACTCTTTCAATCTAAAGAAGGAACCTTTCGTGTTCGCGCACGGCAGGGACATAAACGTGAGCTACAAGGACCTCGGCGCCGTCTGCGACGCCATAAGATACCTGAAGGTTGGCGCCGCAATGGACGTCCTTGACGACGTCATGTCGATGTCGATGCCTGTGCTGTACAGGCGCCACAACACCTACATGGGCTCAAGGCACGAGCTGGGAGGGCAGAAAGGGAAGTGGCCGGTCAAGGCGGCAAAGGAGGCGAAGGTCATACTGGTTAACGCTGTCGCGAACTCCGCAAGCAGGGGTCTTAGCGCGGACGACCTTTACGTGGTACACGCTTCGGCGACAAAAACACAGATAGCAAGAAGGAGCCCCTCAAAGGGATCCCTTTCATGGGGCAGGGGCAAGTACGGAAGGTCTGCATCAGTGCACAGCGACCTCGAATACGCCAGGATAGAGATAGGCCTCGGGACGGGCAGGGAGGAAGAGCTCTCGAAAAACATGAAATTCTTCATAATGAAGAAGAACAAGGGCGCACCGAAGGCAGCGGCGGTCGCAAAGCCCAAGGCCGCGCCAAAGAAGGCGGCAAAGGAGCAGGCGAAGAAAGAGGAGCACGTCCACGATCATGTGCATGAGCACGAGCACCCGCACGCGGAAGCAAAGAAGCCTGTGGTAGTGGAAGCCAGTAAGTGATATTGATGGTAGTCGAGAGAAAGTTCATAGAGGACGCAATGGTCAAGAACGAGATATCGAAATATCTCGAAAAGAATCTGATAAGGGCCGGCTTCTCCAGAGTGGAGATACAGAAGACCCCTGTCATAACCAGGATCACCGCGTACGTGACCAACCCGGGAAGAGTCATCGGAAGGGGAGGATCGACCATAGACGCCCTGACCCTTGACATAAAGCAGAGGTTCCACATCGACAACCCGCAGATAAGCGTCGCCGAGGTAAAAAGCGAGCTGCTTGAGCCAAGGCTCGTTGCAAGGCACATCGCGAACGCGCTCGAAAGGGGGATAAACTCGAGAGGACTTTTGCACTCGACCCTAAGAAACATAATGGAAGCAGGGGCCCTCGGTGCGGAAATAGTCGCCGCAGGGAAGCTCGCGGCCAAGGGAGCAAAGGCGAGGACCATGAAAGTGAGGTTCGGCTACATACCGAAGGCCGGAGACACCACGAAGCTCGTCAACGAGGCCCACATAGCCGCGTACCCGAAGTACGGGGCAATAGGAGTCACCGTCAGGATAGTCCCTCCGGGAACTGTCTTCCCGGACAGGGTTGTGAAGAAGATAGAGCTGCCCAAGAGCCTCGAAGGAGCCAAGTAATAAATATCTGAATCGACCAAATCTGATCATATGTACATAAAAGAATTGAGGGAAATGAGCGTGGAAGCGCTCCAGGGCAAGCTGCAGCAGCTTAGCATCGACCTTGCGGTGGAGAGGAGGAAGATAGCGTCCACCGGAGTCGCGAGCAAGAAGCTGAAATCGAAGGACATGCGAAGGGCTAGAGCCAGGATCCTGACTATTCTTAAGGAAAAAGGTGTGACCGCTTAATGCCTGACATGTGCCCGCGCTGCGGGTTGCCAAAGGAACTCTGCGTCTGCGACATACTAGACAGGGAGGCGACAAAGAGGATAAAGGTCTATAAGGCCAAGGCCAAGTTCCGTAAATACGTGACCATAGTGGAGGGTCTCACCGGCGACGAGCTCGAGAGGACGGCGAAGCAGCTAAAGACGAAGCTCGCGTGCGGAGGCACGTACAAGAAGGGCGTGATTGAGCTGCAGGGGGACCACATCGATTCGGTAAAAAGCGAGCTCTTGATACTCGGCTTCCCTGAGAGCAGCATAGACGTGATCTGAGCACGCCCCCGCTAATTCTCTCGAGGTAAAATCGGCCTTCGAGCGCCAAGCGAAGGTATAAAAACATAAACTAGCAAAGAGACTATACTAATGCTTTGCCATTGCAATTTGATGTGATATCATGTACCCAAACATCCAGGCCTATGACAGAGGAGTCATGTTCAACCCCGACGGAAGACTGTTCCAGGTCGAGTACGCAAAGGAAGCCGTGAGAAGGGGCGCCACCGCCATCGGAATGGTCACCAAGAACGGAGTCGTGTTCGTTGCGCACAAGAACATAGAGGAGCCCCTCTCGGTGCTGTCCAGCATGCAGAAGGTCTTCAGGGTAGACTCCCACATAGGGGTGGCCTACAGCGGACTTCAGTCCGACGGGCTGCACGTAATCGACGCGGCCAGGGGAAGCGCCCAGTCGCACAGGATGATATACGACGAGGTCAAGTCTGTCGAGGCGATAGCCAAGGACGTGTCCTCGTATATGCTCCAGGGAACGCTCTACGGAGGAGTTAGGCCTTACGGGGTATCGCTGCTTCTCGGCGGGATCGACACAGAACCCCGGCTGTACGAGGTCGAGCCGGGAGCATCGCTTCTCGGATACAAGGCGGACGCGATAGGAATAGGGAAGAAGGTCGCGACCGACATCCTCGTCAGGGACTACAAGGACAACATGGCCCTTGACGATGCCATAACCCTCGGGGTCAAGATACTAAAGAAGGTCAACGAGGGCAAGCTTGACGCCGACCACGTGGACATAGGATTCATAGACGATGGGGAGGAGTTTACCATCCTTGAGCCTGAAGAGATAGCAAAGCACTTCTGATTGTGAAAACATGTCGAAGACGGTAATCGCAAAGTATGCTGTGGGAGGCGAGGAGTTCGAGATATTCGTGGACGCCGACAAGGCCTACGATTTCATAACAGGAAAGATAAGCAATCCCATGGTCCCGCTGGAGGTCGAGGAGGTCTTCAAGGACGCGAACAAGGGAGATCGGCAGAGCCAGGACAAGCTGAAGAAGGCGTTCGGCACCGAGGACATAGAGAAGATCGTAGCCCTGATACTTAAGAACGGCAACGTGCCGCTCACAACCGAGCAGAAGAACAATCTTCTCGCGGACAAGAGAAAGCAGATAATAAACATAATCGCGACCAACGCGATCGACCCGAGGACGCACACCCCTCACCCGCCGCAAAGGATCGAGAAGGCGATGGAGGAGGCGCGCGTAACCATAGACCCGTTCAAGAGCGCGAACCTGCAGGTCGACGACATAGTCAAGAAGCTGGTGACGAAGCTGCCGATAAAGTTCGCCACCGTGAAGGTGGAGGTCGTCGTATCGGCCGAGTTCTCGAACAGGAGCTACGGGGTTCTCAAGCAGTACGGCCTGAAGTCTGAGAAGTGGCTTCCTGACGGGTCGCTCAGCGTGACGCTGGAGTTCCCCGCGGGCCTGCAGAGCGAGTTCTTCGACAAGATCAACAGCGCGACCAAGGGGACCGCCATAGCAAAGATCGTAAGTACGTGAAGCAAGAGGATTGTGTCATATGCCAAGAATAGTATTGCCAGGAGACAAATTAGCGGACAAGCCGCTCAGGATCGACAACGCCACGCTGGAAGACGGCAAGAGCTACGCCACCGTCCCGGGCCTTTTCGACGACGAAAAGGAGTCTTTCATACCCCTGGAGTCTGTGTGGTATCCGAGGATGGAGGACAGCGTAATCGGGATAGTCGAGGACGCTAGAAACGGCGTGTACACCGTCGCGCTCAATTCGCCGTTCAAGGGACTGATAATAACTAGGCGCGACTCCAACGGGCCCGAGCTCGAAGTGGGCGACGTAGTGGAATCGATTGTCAGGTCGGTGAAGAGGGAGAGCGACAAGATAATCCTCATCCTGGTAAGGCCGAGGAATCTGCACGAAGGAAAGGTGATAACGGTAAAGCCGTCGAAGGTCCTTAGGATAATAGGGAAGGCCAACACGATGATAAAGCTCCTGACCGAAGGCACGAAGAGCAACATAGTCGTCGGCATGAACGGCATCGTCTGGATAAAGGGCGGCAACGTGCCGCTGGCGGTAACTGCGATAAACAGGATACAGGCCGAGGCGCACGTGGCGGGCCTGACCGAAAGGATAACAACAATGTTGAAGGAGAGTCAATGACTACTGAAAAACCACAGCTTGTCACAAACGGGAAGAGGGTCGACGGCAGGGGCCTCGACGAACTCAGGCCGATAAAAATAGAGGCGGGCATACTAAAGAACGCCGACGGATCAGCATACCTCGAGTGGGGCAGCAACAAGATAATGGTCGGGGTGTACGGGCCGAGGGAGGCGTTCCCGAAGCACGTGCAGGACCCTGAGCGCGCGATAGTCAAGTGCAGGTATGCGATGGCGCCCTTCTCGTCTCTTGAGGAGCACGGAAGGTCCGGGCCCAACAGGAGGGCGGTGGAGATATCCAAGGTCACAAAGGAGGTCTTCGAGAACGTGATACTTCTCGAGCGCTTCCCGGGCTGCGAGATCGACATATTCATCGAGGTCCTCCAGAGCGACGGCGGGACGAGGGCGGCGGGCATAACCGCCGCAGCGGTCGCGCTTGCGAGCAGCGGCATACCGATGAGGGACATCCCGTACGCGGTCTCCGTGGGCAAGGACGGCGAGAACCTTCTGCTCGACCTGAACAAGCTCGAGGACAACACGTCCGACGCCGACATGCCCATCGCCATCGCGCCCAGGAATAACGACGTGCTGCTTCTCCAGATGGACGGCACGCTTACCAAGGACGAGTTCGCAAGGGGCGTGTCGATGGCCCTTAAGGCAGGCGAGCACATAGTTGCGCTGCAGAGGGCGGCCATAGGAAGCAAGTACAGGAAGGAGTGATGATCATGCAAGTCAAAGTGAATAACAGGGAATACATCAGCGGCCTGCTGGGCAAAGGCACGAGGGAAACTACCAGGGGCTTCTCCGATTATCGTAAAATAGGCCTCACGCTCGGAGCGCTGCCGCAGGCAGAGGGCTCGGCCATGGCAGACATGGGCGACACGAAAGTGCTCGCCGGAGTGAAGCTGGGAGTGGGCACTCCCTTGCAGGACAAGCCCGGAGAGGGAACGCTGATAACATCGACCGAGCTGCTGCCGATGGCGTCCCCGAGATACGAGACCGGCCCGCCAAGCCCTGACGCCATAGAGTTCGCAAGGGTGGTGGACAGGGGCATAAGGGCTGCCAACATAATAGATACGAAGGCCCTTTTCATAGAGGAGGACAAGGTCTGGAACGTTTTCGTCGACATATACGTGCTGAACTACGACGGCAACCTTTTCGACGCGGGCACGCTCGCAGCCATGTCTGCGATCCTTACCGCCAAGCAGCCGAGGTTCGAGGACGGAGCCGCCATAAGGGACAACGGCCTGAGCAGGATCAAAACAAATGGCAAAATAGTGACGTCCTGCACGTTCGGCAAGCTCGACGGCCACGTGCTCCTAGACCCGGACGGAAACGAGGAGGACATGATGTCGTCGAGAGTCACCATTGCGAACGACGAGGGCGCGATAAGGGCCATGCAGAAGGGCCTGCGGGGCGCTTTCTCCGTTGAAGAGGTGGAAAAGGCGATAGACGTAACATTTGAAAGGTCGAAGGAACTAAGAAGTATTGTGAAAAAAGTCATAGGTGAATGAATTGGTAAACTGGAGCGTAAGATACGGAGTAAGCTTGAGAAAGAGATTCGAAGCAGTCACTAAGGACAAGAAGACGCTTTACAAGTGCGAGGTCTGCGGCAAGGACACGGTGAAGAGGATAAGCACCGGCATATGGAAGTGCAAGCACTGCGGTGCGACGTTCGCGGGAGGAGCCTACAACCTTAGGACCGAGGCGGGCAAGAGCGCCGAGAGGCTGCTCAGCCAGACGAAGAAGGAGAGCGCTTGATAAAGATAACATTCTCACCGGCAACCGAGCTAGTCGTGCACGAGGTAGTGTCCATGACGAAGGACGACCTGCTGCTGGAGAGGATAACGCCCGCCGGCAACATGCCGCTTTACTGGTGCAACGGCGTGCTCTTCAGCTTCTCGTCCATACCGATGACTGACGAGATAGTGAAGGAGTACATGAAGGGGAAGATACACTGGCTCGAGGTGCACTTCACCTCGATGGAGCGGTACGTTCCAGTCATAACTTTCGAGTCCGCCGAGTACAAGGCCACGATGAACGTCAGGGTTATAGACACCAGCGCGTCGCTTCTGCACAGCGAGTTCATCAAGTGGCTCGGGGAGAATGTGAATGCGAACGCGAAGCCCGCGGGCGCTAATGCTAAAAAAAGGTGAATCAATTGCCATACGTTTGTTTGCACTGCAAGAGAGAGATCAAGACCCTGGAAAAGAATTTCGTAAGATGCCCTTACTGCGGCTACAGGGTCATGTCCAAGAAGAGATCGTCACTGGCGAAGGAAGTCAGCACTGACTGATTTCCTTTCCTTCTCGGGCATTTATCCAGAATTAAAGCCAACTTGTCTAGGGTGACCTGGGCGGGTGCCGGTCTTTGCAGGAGTAGTTAAGCATGATCCTGTTGTAATCCGACCCGTGCCGCTCTTTTTCCTCACTTGGCCATTTCGAAAGGCCGCACATGCCCTCATCGTAGTATGTGAACTGCATGCCGCAAACTTCGCAGCGCGCATTTCCGGACCGTTCGACCAATTCCTTGTTCCAGACGTGCGGCTTCAAATCCGCCACGGTTAGCAGCCTCGCCGGCGCCTCCCCTGGTCGCGCATCCTCTATTCTCCTCATGAGTTCGAAACGTTCCTTGTCGTACCTGTCCTCGGCCGCAAAGTCGCGCCTTCTGTAGGCATCATCGGCCAGCGCCAGTAGCTCTTTCGCCCTTGCCTCGGGCTCTTCTGGCGCAATTCCCTTCTCAGTTTCATTTTCGGGTTTTATGCGAACCTGCATCTGCTCAACGTATTGCCTTTAGGCTTTAAAGCCTTTCCAAAGCCCATCAGGTAGGCAGAATTAGCTGAAGGGTCTCACTTGCTCGCGCTGACGACTATGGTCTCGGAGACCTTCCTTACCTTGTTGTACTCCACACTGTTCTTTATCAGCTCCTTCATCATGTCGCCCGACTTGGCGCTGACCTTCCCGAGAAGCAGGTGCGAGACCTCCCCCCGTTCAACATCAAGTATTACCTCGCCGACCTCGCCCACCCAGTGACCGGTGTTGGATATGACCTTCTTGCCATAGAGTTCTGATATGTGTAGCGTCATTCAATTACCCATTTTCAACCTTCCTATCCTCTTCGAAGCGAAAATTCTTATTATGTACTCCTGGAGCGTGCGGACGGCGGCGTGCTCGTCCGCGTCGATTTCTTTCAGCTCCCCCGCGCTGAACAGCGCCCTGTTTTCCCGCGCCAGCTTTCGCAGGTAGTTGTCCGTCAGCGAGTAGTATTTCGCTCCGCACGCCTTGCAGATGAATATAGGCACCACCGGGGCAGTCCTTATCTCCGCAGGCCTTTTCGTGTCGAGCTCGCGGATTATGGCGCCTCCGCACTTCTCGCACTTCGCATTGACGCCGACCCGCTCGTAGCCGTCGCCCGCTTCGAGCAGGTTAAGGACGCACACGCCTTTCAAGTGGCCTAGGAGCCCCTCTTTGTGGTCTTCCACCTTCAGGCATACCTGGTCGAGCACTTCGCCCCTCTCGGTGAATTCCGTAACGAGGGTGCCAGCCCCGGTCTTTTCGGCCACGCAGAAGCGTGCCAGCCCGTCTGAGAAATAGGTCCCCGTCCGTATCCTTCCGTCGCCGCTCACGCGCGCGTCAATCGTTTTCATGCAAACCAATCTTAAGGACATAGTCCTCTATGTCCTTCTTCGTGACCCGGTCGCGCTTGTCCTTCTTCGCGTTCTTCACTGCGAACTTGGATATCTTCTTCGCCTTGCTTTCGAGTATCTTCGCGAGCGCAACGGCACCGTCATCGCTTATGTTCACCTTGAAGTATTTTTTGATTAGCTTCTTTATCGCCTGCTTGGGTATGTTGGCCACGGAAAACACCGCTTTCAGAACTCAAGATCTTCATCATATTTTGGTCAGAAGCTTTATTCATCACGTTCATATTATTCTTGCATAATCTTAAATACTTGATATTGCATATCTATCGACGCACACGAGATTGATTTTATGGTAACCGATATCACCGAGAGCAATTTCAAGAAGGAGGTCCTCAGTTCAAAGCTGCCGGCGGTAGTTGACTTCTGGGCGTCATGGTGCGGGCCGTGCAGGGCGTTCTCACCGATACTGGACGACGTCTCAAAGGACTACGCGGGCAAGGTCAACTTCTTCAAGATGAACACAGACGAGAACGAGAACACCGCGTCGGAGTACAACATAATGAGCATCCCGACAGTCCTCCTCTTCGAGAAGGGCGAAGTCAAGGCGATGTCCGTGGGAGCAGTATCGAAGGAGACCTTCAAGAAGTGGCTTGAAGAGAACATCTGAGGGCCGTCAAAAAGCCTTTATTGATGTCGCGCGTAATACTACTGTGATTTTTTGCAGCCCAGCACCCCAAGAGGCGTAAGGGACTACGGACCCAGCGAAGCGATTTCGCTCAGGTACATAGCCGGCGTCGTGGAGGAGGTGTTCAAGCGGTTCGGCTTCTACCCGATAGAGACCCCCGCCATCGAGAACACCGCCGTGCTAAACGCGAAGGCGTACGGCGAGGAGTCGAACAAGGAGATTTACATTCTCGAGGGCGAGGCGGCCGGGCTCAGGTACGACCTCACGGTGCCCCTCGCCAGGTTCGTTGCGTCAAACCGCTCGCTGGTGCTTCCATTCAAGAGATACCAGCTTGGCGCGATATGGCGCAAGGACGAGCCCCAGCGCATGCGCTATCGCGAGTTCATGCAGGCGGACCTTGACGTCGTCGGCAGCGCCGAGCTCGACTGCGAGGCCGAGGTCATAGCCGCCCCGCTCATCGCCCTTGAGGAGCTGGGCATACGCGACTATGTGCTGCTGATAAACAGCAGGAAGCTGCTTCAGGCGATACTGAAGTCCTTCGGCGTGCCCGAAGCGAAGGAGGTCGCCGCCATAAGGATAATCGACAAGCTCCAAAAGCTCGGCCGCGAAGCCGTGCAGAAGCAGCTTGAGGGGCTGGGAGTGGACACGAAGGCATGCGAGCAGCTGCTGGGCTTCATAGAGGACGACGGCGACAACGGCGAGAAGCTGGCGAGGCTGAGCGCTGCGGTGGAGGGGACAAAGGACGAGGCCGGCAACATGTCGCGCCTCATCGAGATGCTCGGTGCCTACGGCCTTGGCGGAAAGGTAATCGTGGACTTCTCGCTCGCAAGGGGCCTCGACTACTACACGGGCTTCGTATGGGAGTTCGCCATGATGGAGAACGGGAAGCGCCTTCCAAGCATAGGCTCTGGAGGAAGGTACGACAACCTTGTCGGGGCGTACTCGAGCAAGAGCCTTCCCGCGGTCGGATCGTCGATAGGCATAACGAGGGTGTTCGACCTTATAGGCGCCAAGAGCATGATGAAGACGCAGGCGGGCGTGTTCGTCGCATTCATCGGCGACAACAGGGGATACGCGGTCAGCGTCGCAAACACGCTCCGCGGCAACGGGATTTATGCGGACCTCAACTGCATGCGCAGGAACCTTTCAAAGCAGCTGGAATACGCCGGCGCGATGGGTATAAAGCACGTCGCGATAATCGGGGACAAGGAGAGGCTGGCGAACAAGATAAATTTGCGCAACATGATAAGCGGCGCGGAGGAGATGCTGACCATAGAGGAGGTCGTTGCAGAGCTGAAGAAGAAGTGATAAAATGTCAAAATCAGAAGTCGAGGAGGTTACGCGCAAGACTCTTGCGAAGGGCGGGCTGCTTACGAAGATGTATTTCGACATGCAGAGCGAGAAAGCAGACGACCTTCAGCCGCTCATGACGGACCTCATAAACAACAGGCTGCTCAAGGCGCCGGGCGTGGTCTACTGTTTCGGGGAGATCGACGAGCCCATGAAACTGGAGAACAACTATTCCACCAGCGCGATAGTCACTGTGCTGTTCAAGGACTTCTGGTCACTGATCAACGTTTCTTTCGCGTTCACCCCGGAGGGCGTGGAGATACTGAAGCCGGATAACGAGTATGTGCTGAAGACATCTGACATGCAGGCTATAGTCTCCAACGTCTCGCAGGTATCGCTGGACTACGCCAACTACATACTGATCAGGGTGCTCAAGAAGGAAGACTACGACAAGGTGCTTAGCGACGTCAGAAATAGGGAGGCCCTAGGCCGAAAGATCCTGGGCAAGGAAGGGAAGATTGAGTAGCGCCGCATCGGCGCCGCACCTTCCTGCCCAGTGGCATCAGTATGGCGATATAAAGCTTGAGTGCAGTTGATAGATCATGCAGGCATCGAGGTTGTTGGGGCTTGTCGCAATCGTGGCAGTCCTTGCGATTCTAATATACCTACTTGCCAGCAGCACCGGCCAGGGATCGATAGTCATAAGCATTCCGTCAACGACGTCGTCCATCTCGCTTTCGACATCCATAACCCTGCCCACCTCTACGACGTCGATAGTCCAGAACACGACCGTGCAGACGTCGATTGCGCCCACCACCGTGTTCCAGGCGTCCAACGTCACGTTCATCATAAACAATTCCCAGGGTCCCGCGACCATTGCGCCGTTCCAGCAGATGATATCATTCGACCCGCATTCCATCCCGTTCCCGAGCCTTACCACGGCCGACCTGGGCAACATAAGGTTCTATGAGGGACCGTCAGAGCTCTATTCGTGGTGCGAGAGCGGATGCGGCGTCAACTCGACGGCCGCGGTCTTCTGGGTAAGGCTGCCTTCGGGAATCCCCGCCAACTCCCTAACGTCCGTCAACCTGACGCGCTTTAGCATACTCGCAAATTACGATTCCTACGCCGGCGAGGCGCCGCAGCTGAGCTCCTCATACGGGCAGCACGACAACGGCGCGAACGTCTTCGCCTTCTATGATAATTTCGCCGAGAGGAAGCTCGATACCCGCACGTGGTCGCTTACTACGAACAGCATAGGCGCGCCGGCCTTGGGCGGCGGGCTTACGATCGCCACGAACGGCCTCAACGCCACGCTCGGCATAGCCACCGTGGAAAGTTTCGATCCGCTCACGTACGTTTACGAGGCCAAGGGAGCCCTCACCTCGCTGTCGCAGTCGAGCTCGGTGCCGCAGTTCATCCAGATATTGGGCTCGGGAACCCGACAGTCCATAACCCTGTGCCCGAAGACGTCATCGGTGTGCCTGAGCAACGTGATAATGGAGCTGAACGCCACGGCGGACATAGCGCCGGCAAGCGCGGTGTACTCGAATTCCACCGCCGCGTCGTACCACACGTATTCGCTCTGGGCAACGCTCTACGACACCAGGGCGCAGATAGACTACGGCAGCAATGTACTGAACCAGGGCAATTACCTGCCTTCCGCTTACGGCCACCTTGCGATGGGCATAACCGGCAAGTCGGGGAACGCAAGCATTGCCTACTACTACGCGAGGATAAGGGCGCAGCCTCCTTTTGGCGTCATGCCCGTGGCGAGCCAGCAGTGAGCCAGGCCTCCTAGTCTGCAAGGCCCCTTAGGAAGAACCTCTTGAGCATGAGGCTCGGCCTGTCCATGTCGCCGTATCTGGACAGGAATCCCTCTGCCCCCATGAACTTTCCGGCCTTAACTAGCGCTGCAAGCCTGTCCGTGCCCATTCTCGAGCAGAAGACGCTTATCGCGCGGTGCATGGCGAGGTCCCCGCCGAACCTTTTCATGAACGCGGTCTCGTACTCGCCGAGCCTTTTTTCGCTCTCGACGTGGTCTCGTATCGCGCGGGCCGCCATCTTCGCGGCGTTGCCTCCGAAGACGATGCCTCCTCCAGTGGTCGGCTTTACCTGGCCGGCGGCGTCCCCTACAAGGAGCACCTCCTCGTTTTCCTTTACCATGTGCCTTATCGTCCTCATGGGGATGATGCTGGCGTACTCGCCGTACGCCTTCGCGCTGCCCACAGCTTCCCTTACCTCGCCGAGCCTCATGAGCCTGTCGAACGCCGACCTGCTGTTTCCGTGCCTTGAGTCTATGCCTACTCCGACCTCAAGAACATCCCTCCCGTTCGGGCACATCCAGCCGAACAGGCCGGGGGACACTGCGTTGTCGAAGAACAGGTCGACCTTCCTTGGGTCGTGCGGAGAGACGTTGAACTCCGCCTTATATGTGAGTACGTGCCTGCGTATCGCGCCCATCGAAAAATGCCTTGCCACTGCCGACACCGCACCGTCCGCGCCCACGATTATGTTGTCCTTGTGGAGGTCTTCAAAATCCTTTGGGCCGAGCCTTCTGCCGGTAAATATCCTCGCCCCTTTCGAGACGCACTCGTCATAGCACGCGATGTTGAGCTTCTCGCGGTCCAGCACGCGGGCCATGGGCTTCTTCGACATTATGTGCATCACCTCCCTGCCTGCGTGTATGTCCGCCCCGTAGAGGGTGTTGGTGACAGCCCTGGCGTAGTCGATCCCGAGGCCCTCAAGGCCCTTAATGGACACTATTCCGCTTGCCATCGGCGGGAATCCCAGGCGCCTCTTCTGGTCGTACACGGTCGCGCCTATTCCCAGCTCGCAAAGAGTCTTGGCTGCAATCAGCCCAGCGGTTCCTGCGCCGATTACGGCGACCTTGTCACGCATAGAATCCCTCGCGCGAACGCCCCAGAACGCCTGAGGCGAAACGTCACGCCCTCCTTTATATATTTTTCATCACATCTTATATTTCTAAAGCTTTTGTGGAACGCATCTGCTTCCTCATTTGTGTGTTTGAATGTCTCTCATAGGAACTGTTCTAATCGCATTTCTGTCGATAATAGTGCCAGGTTTCTTCCTGTCCCTCGCGCTCCTTAGGAAGACGAAGCTGAACATGTTCGAGATAACAGTCATCGGTTTCATCTTCGGCCTGATATTTCCCCCGACGCTGACATGGCTGGAGGCTTACTTCATGGACTACGTCCACTTCTTCTCGTTCTCGGCCGCCCTCTACGGGGCGAACGTGGTGCTGCTAACCATTGCCGGGATAGCGCTTTCGTACTGGCAGGGCGCCCTTAACCTTGATTTTCTTAAGCCAAGGCCGAAGCCCGTCGCCGCGGTCGCCGCGCAGATGCACAGGGACTACAAGGAAAGGATATCGGAGCTCAGGCAGACGATGAGCCTGCTGAACCTCGACCTTAAGCTCGTAAAAGACCACGAGCGCGAGGAGTCCGACCTCGCGAGGAAGCACGAGGAAGAGATGAGAAAGCTAAGGGACGCCGGACCCGAGGAGAGATCGAAGATAGAGGAGACGCACCGCGACGAGGAAAAGAGGCTGATGGAGAGCCACGAGCGCGAGGAGAAGGTGATGATAGACGGCGGCAAGCCGGTTCACAATAAAACCGACAAGCCTGCCCCTAACCTCATCTGGCTCGCCCTGCTGGCGCTCATGCTCCTGGCCTTCGGGACCAGGATGCTAAGCATTGGAGTTGCGCCGAAGTTCTTCGAGTTCGACCCGTACTTCGACATGCAGAGCACCGAGTTCCTGCTCACGCACGGCTACCAGTGGCTGTACGACCATTCGGCCTGGCCCACCGAGGCGACAGGCTCGATTCACAGGGTGGAGCCGATAGTGCCGTACCTCGAGGCGTACTGGTACCAGATATCCAACCCGCCGACCGACCACATAGACCTCACGCTTCTGACCTATGTCAGCGCGGTGTACCCGCCGATAATGGCGGCGCTGCTGGTGTTCGTGATTTTCCTGTTCCTGTATCACGCCTTCGGCCCCAAGAGCGCGCTGATAGGGGCCGCCCTTGCCGTGGCGATGCCCGCGCTCATAACGACGTTCATAGCCGGCGAGCAGCTGCTCCAGCCGTGGGGAATATTCACGATGTTCCTGTTTTACGCGACTTACATGCTGGCCGCGCAGGATCCGAAGGACAAGCGCTACGCCATCCTCGCGGGAGTGGCGTTCGCCGCGACGTTCCTTGGCGCCCACTATTACACCGTGAACGCGGGGGTGCTGGCGATATACATAGGCCTGCAGGGGATCGTGAACGTTCTTAGGAACGAAAAGAACATGGACTTCTACAAGATGAACGCGATACTGGTGGGGGTGATAGTTCTTTTCTATTTGGCGTTCGAGCCCTACAGCTCGGTCCTCTCTTACAGGATACCAGAGATACTGGGAATACCAGTCATAATCTCGTTCCCATTGCTCGCGCTACTGTTCGTAGCGGTGCTGGATTACCTGCCCGCCCTAGCAAAGCGGTTCAAGCTGATTGACAGAGTTAACCTGGGCGTCCATCTCGCCCTGCTCGCCCTGCTCGCGGTTCTGGCCCTGCTGCTCGTCCTATTCACCCCGCTGGGCAGCCCTGTGACAAGGTACATCGCCCTGAGCACGCACTTCACGACGCCGTCGATACCGCTCTTCATGACGGTGCAGGAGTACGCTCCCACCGGCTTCAACTTTGACTTCGGGTCTGGAGGGTTCGGCATAATCGGCGCGAGCATAGCCGGCGTCAACATAGTCGTCTGGACGGTGCTCGTGGTATTTAGCGCCCTCTCGCTGTACGCGATATACAAGAGGAACTCCAAGAGCAGCATACTCATCTTCGCGGCGCTGACCCCGCTGGCGGTGGCCGGAATGATAGAAGTCAAGTACCTGCCCCACTTCGGGGTCGGGTACGTGCTGGCGATAGGGGCGATTCTCGGGGAGCTGTTCATAATAGCCAAGGAGCACGGCGAAGCCGCGAAGAAGGCGCTCCTGGCAGTCGCGGTCGCAATAGTGTTTTTGGAAGTGGCGTTCACCTTGATCGTGCACGGCCCCGCGCTGAACTACAACCTCTATCACAACGTGATAGCCGATTCATGGCTCATGGCCGGCAACTGGATGTACAACAACGTCGGCCCGGCCGCACCTAGGGTCCTCTCATGGTGGGACTACGGCGACTGGATAAACTGGTTCGGAAACAGCAACGCGGTGCTGAGGGGAGACAACTCGGACGCAAAGCTGGACTACGCCGTGGCGGGGCACTTCGTCATGGGGTCTGGAGACTCGTACGGGCCCGCCGAGCTTGCGAGCTTCATGGACGGAATACAGTCGAAGTACGTGCTGTTTGACGACCAGCTCACCCAGAAGTGGCAGGCGCTGAACTTCTTGGCGTGCATAAACGCCAACCTGACGAGCAAGGCGTATGCCCTGCAGGCCGCGAAGGGCACAAACTCGCCTTACGTGCTGGGCACCTCCCAGTGCGAACTCAGCCACAGCCCGGCTTACCTGTTCGTGCCCATAAGCACGAGCAGCATAGGAAACTACTGCCAGATACCCGGAAGCAACGTCACCGCGCTGAAGGCCATAATGGTCGTGGGCAATTCATTCTCGAACCAGACCTTCTGCGTTCCTCTGAGCAGCACATCGAACCAGACCCGCCTGCTGACGCCCAACGGCACGGAGACCAACGCGTTCATAGTGCCCACTTCACAGTTCTACTTCGGCACGGTTAGCATAAGCGGCCAGCAGTTTGCCGACTTCATGATGCTGTACTCGCCCGACGGCCCCAACGACACGATAACGAACGCCCCGACGGCCTTCTACAACTCCAACTACTACCGCGGCTTCTACCTCGGAAAGCTGCCGGGATTCTCCATCGCCTACCCGAGCAACTTCACAGGAATCAACTACGTGAACGGCGACCACCCGGTGGTGATATATCGTCTTGACAACTACACTGGCGGCCTGCCTCCGCTGACCCCGAAGCCGGCATGGGTCGTAAACAACTTCACCATGCCTGGCTGACGGCGAGCCCGCTGGCGGAAAGGTATAAAAAGGTTGACTGGCATATCTATCATATACCCATAAATAATACAAAGGAAGGAGGGCTTTGTGCTGGGTCTTGGTCTCGAAGATTTCGAAATATCATATTTAGGTGAATACAATGGCTGAAAATCAACTAGGCGGACAGCAGTATTACATTTTGCCGGAAGGGGCGTCAAGGATGCTGGGCAGGGATGCGCAAAGGACGAACATAGCCGTCGCGTACGCGGTGTCCAACATAATAAGGACGACTCTGGGTCCCAAGGGAATGGACAAGATGCTAGTTTCCGAGCTCGGGGACATAGTGATAACTAACGACGGAGCCTCGATACTCGAGGAGATAAACGTCGAGCACCCTGTCGCGAAGCTCATGGTAGAGATCGCAAAGACGCAGGACAAGGAGGTTGGAGACGGGACGACCACGGCAGTCATAATAGCGGGCGAACTCCTGAAGAACGCGGGCGACCTGATCGAGAAGGGAATAAACCCCAACACGATAATCAAGGGCTACGAGATGGCCTCGGAGAGGGCGTCGGAGCTTCTGGTGGAGTGCGCAGAGCCTATAACGCTTGAGGACACTGACAAGCTTGAGAAGATCGCGATGGTGTCCGTGGGCTCGAAGAACATCGGCACAGACTCGACAAAGAAGTACCTGTCAAAGCTGACGATGCAGGCGATAAAGCAGGTGTCCGCAAAGGTCGGCGACAAGGTAGTCATCGACAAGGACTTCATAAAGCTTGAGAAGAAGGAGGGTGGAAGCATAGATGACACCCAGTACATAAACGGAGTCCTGATAGACAAGGAGATATCCCACCCTGGGATGCCCAAGGCGATAAAGAACGCGAAGATCGCGCTGCTCGACGTCGCGCTCGAGATTGAGAAGACGGAGACCGACGCGAGGATCGAGATAACCTCGCCCGACCAGATGCAGGCCTTTTTGCAGCAGGAGGAGAAGATGCTAAAAGAGATGGTGGACAAGATCGCAAGGAGCCACGCGAACGTAGTGCTGGTGCAGAAGGGCATAGACGACGTGGCGCAGCACTTCCTCGCCAAGGCGGGCATAATGGCCGTAAGGAGGGTCAAGAAGAGCGACATGGAGAAGCTGGCCAAGGCGACCGGTGCAAAGGTCGTGACCAGCCTTGAGGACCTCACGCAGGACGACCTGGGCTTTGCAGGAAACATAGAGGAGAAGAAGATCTCCGGCGAGCAGATGGTATTCGTCGAGAGGTGCAAGGACCCCAAGAGCGTAACGATCTTTTTGAGAGGAGGAACGAAGCAGGTAGTGGACGAGGCGGAGAGGGCCATAACCGACGAGATAGGGGCGCTTACCAGCGCCCTTGAGGTCGGAAGGTACGTCTACGGAGGAGGCAGCACGGAAGAGTACATCTCCAAGGGCCTGCGCGACTTCGCGGGCAACGTTGGCGGGAGGGAGCAGCTAGCTATACAGGCCTTCGCCGACTCTCTTGAGGCCATACCTAAGACCCTGGCCGACAATGCGGGAATGGACGAGATCGACACCCTGGTCCAGCTCAGGAGCAAGCAGAAGTGCAAGGACGGCAAGGTCTTCGGAGTCG
>CABMGC010000005.1 GCA_902385515.1 uncultured archaeon | reverse complement strand
CGCCGTAGCGCAGAATATCCTTGAGACCTCGTTCACTTTCTTGACCACGTTCATGAGGTTTATGGGAAACGCTCCCTTGAAGATTATTATGAAGGTGTGCCCTGCGGCTATCCTGAGCATGTTCTTTTCCGCCAGGGCGCGCAGCTCCGGATCGTTGCCCTCGCTTCGCACAAGGCACGGGCCGCTTGCCTCGGCGAACGCTATGCCGAACTTCACTCCGGGCACCGAATTGACCATCGCCTCGTAGAGGTCCTCTGCCGTCTTTATGAAGCCGGCATGGCCGAGCATTATCTGAGAGTCCTCCTCCTTTTCAATCCTTACGACGTCCGTTTCCAAGTTCATTCCAAGCACCCGCGGCTTACGCCTCCGCGATATTATCACTTAGCATAAGGTTAAATACGCACGCGCGGATATGCGCCGCCAGGAATAGAAATAGGGGCAAGGATCACTTGCCCATTATTATCTCGATAGTGCTGACCTTGGACATCGTCCCGTCCTCGTTCTGCAGCTGCTCGGAGTTTATCGCTATCTTGTCGACCTTGACGTCCTGAAGGAACCTGTTCCTCGATATCTCGGCAACGTCAACGGCTCTTGAGATGGTGTTTCCCCTTGCCTTTATCCTCACGCTCTGGGCGCCGTTGTTGAACTGGGGCACGACGGCCAGCACGTAGTTCATCGCGGGCTTCTTTCCGATGTACACAACGTTCTCAGGTATCGTGCTCTCTCTCTTTTCTATTTCTTCTATGTCCGCCATTGTTTCACCACTTCGATATGAGCAGAAAGTCCTTCCGAAGATTACTTGGTAGTTAATTGCCAGAAAGAGTATTTAAACGTTCCTAGGCGCCTAGAGGACGGATTTACCGACGGAGTCAGCACAGGGACCCGTTCACGTAGCAGAGCGCCGATGAGGCAGTCTGGGGCAGCGCAAGGTAGTTGCAGTCAACGACCACAAGCGGCGTCAGGGTTATGTTGTAGTAGCTTGCCAGCAGAGCCTGGTTGTTTATCTTCTCAGTGGACGTTGCAATGCACGACTGGAGCGCGGTGTAGTTCAGCCTTGACACGTTCGCGACGTTCGACAGCACGGGACCAGGCATGTACGCGCCCGAGTAGAGCGAGTCCAGATTGCTAACGAAGCTCGTAAAGTTGGACTGCTTCGAGGCGCAGAAGACGTACCTCCCAAGCAGGGTCGCGTTGTCCAGCCCGTACTGGCCCGACATTGCCTGCGTCCGAGGACCGTTGATTATGTTGACCGTCAGGTTGATTGCACTTTTGAACTTGGATTCCAGCCTGGTCGCATTCAACAGGCTCCTCACCGAGCCGGTGGCGTAGGGGTCAATAAACCAGTAGACGCTGGTCGCGGCTGAGCCGCACGATACCTTGCCGGAAAGCAGCACCGCTCCCTGCGTTGCCACGTAGTTGTTCGATATGACTGACGGGACCTGCGTCTGTATCAGCGGGGTTATGCTTGACAGGTTTGAGTCGCTAACGAGGAACGACATCTGGAAAGTGGAATTGCCAGCAGGGTTCCTGACCTTGAGCGAAGAGTACCACGCTTTGCTCTCTGGCAAGTACGTCGAGTTGATCGAACTGACGTTCGAGAAGAAAGGCAGCAGCGACAGCGAGCTATTGACTCCAGAGTAGCTGGCGAGCACCCGCCTGACCATCATGCCAACTTCAGTTGCATTATGAACTGGCTTCGCGCAAGTGCCGTTGAGGTGCACGTAGGTGCAGTTTGAAGCGATTGTCGAATTGGTTATAACTATCGGCCCCGAGTAGGAGACCACCAGGAGCAGTGCGAGCAGCAGAACGGCCACTATGGCCAGCGTCACGTGAAGGCCGTCGAGCCCGCCGAAGCGGCCTATTGGCCTAATTATCAGGCTGGGCTCCTTTATCTCTGCGCTCTTTTTTGCACTCGTATGAACACCATGCGGGTCCGACGGGATTGTCATGAAACCATAATCTTATTACGGAAATCATTTTGAACCCGTGACCTTTGCCTTAGGACGGCATCGCTCTATCCAAGCTGAGCTACGGACCCTTGCAATATAATGCACGAAGTGCATATTTATGCTTTTTGAAAGGGCCTTACGAGCAGAAATAAATATGTCGTGCGACCCAATCGTTGTGATACGATGAAGCTAAGCACAGACGAACTCGACAGAATCACCAAATTCATGCTTGAGGCCGGCAAGCTGAAAGGCATCGACAGGACGGGCTGGGTCATACACGGGGTAAAAAGGCCTGAGCACGTAGGAGACCATTCGTTCAGTACCGCGCTAATGTCCTACATCATTGCGCTCAGGATGGGCCTTGATGCGGAAAGGTGCATGGCGATGGCCCTGATACACGACATACCTGAGGCGAAAGTGGGGGACATCGCCACGCGGGCCGATGAGAAAAACCAGACGGTAAACAATTTCGACAAGAAGGCGCTGGAGAACAAGGGCATGAATGAGATGAAGTCCCTGTTGGATGAAGAATCTGCTTCGCGCCTTTGCGCCCTCTGGGAGGAGCTTGAAATGGAAAAGAGCCAAGAAGCCAGGCTAGTGAAACAGATAGACAAACTGGATTACGTCCTTCAACTGGTCGCATATTCGCAAGAACTCAGCGATGCCGCGGCGGACGAGTTCCTTGAGACGGCAGGAAAAAAGATAACGATTCCCGAGGTGCGCTACATCTACGACAAAATAAAAGCAACGCTTTCCGACATGCGGAAATGACTACATCCTCTCGACTACGCCTATGCCGAGGAGCGCCAGGCCGTTCCTTACGACCTGCCTGAACGCGGCCACTATGGCAAGCCTCTCCTCCATCGCCTCGCCGCCCTTTAGCACGGGCATCGCCTCGTAGAACTTGCTGAACGCGGACGAAAGGTCAAGCAGGTAGTCCGTTATCACGTTCGGCCTGTACTCGCCGCACGCCTTCTCGACGATGTCTTCGAATCTTCCCATCAGCTTTACGAGCTCGAAGTCCTGGCTGCGCGACACGTGCGAAAATGAAGCCGGCGCGGCAAAGGATCCCGCCTTCTCGATTATTCGCGAGGCCCTGGCGTAGGTGTACTGGCAGTAGGGGCCGGAATTGCCCTCGAAGCTTAGCGCCTTCTCCCAGGAAAACACAATCTCCTTCTCGGGGGCGATCCTTAGGAACTCGAATTTTATGGCCGCCACCGCAACCTTTTCGGATATGTCCTCGGCGGAATCCTTGCTGGCTATCTTCTCGCTGTTCGAGACGATGTCTAAGGTCTTGGCCTTGACTTCGCGCAGGAGGTCGTCCGCGGTGTAGCTCCTGCCCTCGCCCTGCCAGGTGCCCTTCCTGGTGCTCAGGCCGCCTCCGGCAATGTTCACCTTCCCGTAGGCAAGATGAACCAGGTTGTTCGCGCAGTCGTCGCGGCCCATCAGGGAGAACATGAGCTTCAGTATCAGCTGGTTGTAGTACTGGGACGCGTCGATTATGTTTATGGCGCGCTTCTCGTTTCCGAACTCCCCTGCGGAGCCGTCGGGTGAAGTAGAGAAAAGCGGCCTTCCATCGGGCTGCTCTATGAATTTCTTGTACTTGAAGCCGCTTTCTATGATGCCGAACTTCCACAGGTGGAAAGCGAAGTCCTTGCCCAGGTAAGTGGCCGCGCCGTTGCTCCTCACTATTACCTTCGAATCCTCCCTTGAGCCTTCCAGCTCCTTTGCGAACTTTGACAGCTTGTCGAGCTTGACAACGATGCAACCGGCGTACTTGCCCTCGGTCGGCTTCTCCACTACTCCCGCTTTCATCGCTATGTCCAGCGCCTTCCTCAAAAGGAGCGCGCGCACTATGTCGCTCTCCCAGACCATTACGTCATGATAGATGCCGTAGGCGAAGGACGTCTCGCTCTGCGCCTTGACGCACCTCTCGGCTATTCCCCTTATCTCAAGGGATTCTGCCGAGTTCACGTCCTCCATCTTCTTGAGTATGCCGTACATCTCAGTCTTCAGTTCCGGATTCTCAGTGATTCGTTTGTTTACCTCGACGTACTGCTCACCTAGCCACAGGTCGAACTTCTTGTCCGGTTTGTCGCTCAGGTTCTTCCAGCCCCATGCGGTCTCTGCTATCTGAAGGCCGAGGTCATCGATGTAGTCCTCCCGCTCGACCTTGTAGGAGCATGCGCCCAAAAGGTTGCAGATGGTATCTCCGAGCAGCGCGTTCCTTAGGTGGCCGACGTGCCATTGCTTGTTCGGGTTCACGCTGGGGAATTCGACCATCACCTTCTCTCCTTTCCCTATGTCGCTCTTGCCGTATGTCGAACTGCCCTCTGCCACTCTTGAAAGCACGGCGGCGGTGTACGCGCCCTCGTCAAGAAACGCGTTTATGTAGCCGTTTAGCTCTTCCAGCTTAGAAACGTAAGTCACTTTTCCTATCTTCGGAACAATGTTCCTTGCGATCGAGCTTGGGCTGGCCTTCAATGGCTTTGCGAGCTTGAAAGATATCGCGGTGGTCATATCGCCGTTTGACAAAGAGGCAGTTATCGTTGAAGCTATCTGCTGCGCGTCAATGTCAAGCTCGGGATAAGCGTTCTTGACCGCGCCAAGGAGGGCGGCGGTAAAGGAATCCCTGACCTCCCTGTTTAGATTTTGCATACATCACACACTCTCGTCGAAATCTTTTATTATTTTAGGTATCTTGTCAACGACGTCAACGGCAAGTATGTGGTTGCCCTTCTCAAGCGCAAGCAGTCCTCCTATCGTCGCGTGCAGGTAAGCGCCGGCAGTGGCAGACTCAAACACGGTCGCGCCTATGGCTGCGTAGCCTCCGATTATTCCAGACAGGACGTCGCCTGTGCCCATCGTGGCAAGCGCCGACGTATCCGACCGCACTATCTTAGCAACCTCTCCGTCGGTAATGATGGTGTCGTGACCTTTGAGAAGCAGGCTTGCATTGAGCTTCCTTGCGACGGATACTGCATTAATGAAACGTTCCGCAAGGTCGTTTTTCTTCAGCGTGAGGCCAGACAGCTCGTGGAATTCTATGTCCTGCGGCGTAAGTACAGCGTCCTTCCCCAGGCGTTGCGCGCGCTTCACCGCGTAGATCGCATCGGCGTCTATTACTATCTTCTTCCCCTCTGCGACAGCCGTATCGATTATACGGGCGGCCATGTCAAGGGTGCTCTCGTCGCGGCCGATTCCCATTCCAATAATTACCGCATCGGCCTTTTTCACCGCCTCCTTTACGCTTTCGAAATCTCCGTCCGAGATGTAGTCCGTGCCGAAGCGCCTTACTATCACGTTCGGAGAAAGCCTCCTCGCGGCGTCCTCTATGGCCGCGGGCACGTACAGGTGCACATATCCCGTGCCCATGCGCAGCGCCGCGAGCGCATTGTAGACGGCATTGGCGGCCAGCACAGGTGCGCCGTGGTAATCCCTGCTTCCAGCGATTATGACAACGCTGCCGTTGTCGTGCTTGCTTGAATAAATGCTCCTTGGCCTGCGGGCCAGCATGAGGTCCCCCGGGCCCGCAAATATCTCCGCCTCTATCGGTATCCCTATGTCCTCTACGACCACCTTTCCTGCGCTCGCAAGGCCGTCGAGGCATGACTTCTCCTTGTGGAATGTGACGGTGTAATCCGCTGCGATCAGAGTGTGGCTGACGCACGTGTTGGCATCGAGCCCCGAAGGTATGTCTATTGAGACTACGGGCGTTTTCGAATCGTTCACCTTTTTTATGAGCGTTGACGCGCCCTCTGTCATCTTGCCGTGAAACCCGACTCCGAACACCGCGTCGACTATGACGTCCTTGCCGTTTAGGACGTTCGAATGCGCCTGCACGTTCTCGATGACGTCCCCGAACGGGCTCTGCCTTATTATCTTCAGGTCCTCTAGGGCCGGGCCGAACCTGACGTTCTTTTCGTAGCCGACTATTCCTATGGTCACGTGGTGGTTCTTTATCAGGTGCCTCGATGCAGCGAATCCGCTGCCGCCCTTCCACCCGAGCCCGCAGATGACTAGCACGTTCTTGGACTTTGCGAACTGCTTTTCAATGAACTTTGCTACGGCCATGCCCGCGTTCTCCATGAGCTGCGAGCCGGATACGCCAAGGGCGGCCGCGTTGAGCTCTATCGCCTGCATGTCGCTTGCGCTTAGCACCTTCTTTGTGTGCTCGGCAAACTCTTTTAATTCTTGCATGGTTATGCTTAGCTGTTGCAGCTTAAAAAGTTAAGCAGTGGTCATTTGAAAATCTACAAATCTAACAACAAGCTGATCCTGTACCTGCCTTTTGAGGTCATAAAGCAGCTCGGCCTGAAGGGAGAGGAGGAGGTAGATTTCTTCAAGTTCAACGAGAAGGCATTCCTGTTCGCAAAGAAGGAGGACATAACGAACCTTATCACTGGCACAGCCGTTCCCGCAGGAAAGGCCATCTCTGTGCGCGCCGCAAAGCCGCTCGACCTTTCAGTAGACGAGGTGGGCGTGCTGAAGAAGCTGGATACCCTCAGGTACCTTGAGAGGACAGCGACGAACGTGGGCAAGATGCTAAGCGATGCTGAAAAGAAGACGCTGCAAGGCTTGATCGGCAAGAACGTCGTTGCGATGTTCAAGGACAAGAAGGAAGGACCGTACAGCATCTCGAAGGAGGCGTACGACAAGTTCCTGATGAGGAAGAAGCCAGTGGCGGCTGCGGCTCCCGAGCTGGAGAAGCGAGTCGAGGAGAAGCAGCATTTCACGATAGCGTACAAGAAGATGGCAGGCATACAGAACGAGAGTATAACCGCGCTCGAGAAGAACGGATTCATAGTGCTCAACACCGAGGCCGAGGCCTCGAGCGTTTCGCTGGCGCTCGAGGACAGCGTGAGGCACGGCCTCGTCCTTGGCACTAGGGCTTTCAACAAGAGGTTCTACATAGTGCTCAGGGACTACTTCGGCCAGTACAGCGCGAAGGTCATAGGCGAGCTCAAGGCGGGCCCTAAGAGCGTCGAAGATATATCGAAGAAAACGGGCATAGACGAGGACGCCGTCAGGGCGATGCTCTACCTCCTCGCCGAGCAAGGGGACGTCAGCGAAAGAAGGAGGGACGTTTTCGCACTCATCTAAAGACGACTCAGAGAGCCGCGAAGTGGTCGAGCACCATGACTATTATCGTGAACGCCGCCACGGCCATCAAAAAGAACTTGGCGTTAAGCCCAGGTCCTTTGTCAGGGGAGTCGTAGAAGCTCAGTATTCCGGCCTGCTGCTGGGGTGTCGATATAGGCATCTTACCAACTTATGCTACCTCATCTCAGGATAAGGATTTATTACTTTTGCTGGCCGCGTGCGAGGACCGCTAACGTTTATCTTGCTTGGGCAACAAGCCATATCATGGGAAAGGCAAGGACGGCCATCGTCATCGCAATACTGTCGGTCATCGTGCTGGTGGCTGCGCTGGCCGCCATGAGCTGGAAGAAGGCTGCGCAGCCCGCCGCGCGCGCGTACGTATTCGGAGTTTCCGGCAAGGAGTTCGACATAAGCATGGTGGCCGCCAACGAGTCCGCGCAGGAGAAGGGCCTGATGAACGCGACGATAACGGACGACACTCTGATGATATTCGTCTTCCCTTCGCTCGGCGACTATCCCTTCTGGATGGAGAACACCTATGCAAACCTCGACATGATGTGGCTCAACATCGACAACGGCGCTGGAAAGGTAGTCTACATTGTAAGGAACGCGACCAGCTGCGTCGGTGAGACCGTCGGATGGTGCATAAACAGCACGTATTACCCGAACGCCCTTGCGAATTACGTCATCGAGGCGAAATCAGGCTTCGCTAAAGCGAACAATATGACGGTCGGATCGAACGTCACCCTGCGGGCGCTCACTGGCTGACGAACGCCCCTTTGAGCGACTCTCCGCATTTGCAAGAAGCGCGTTCCTTTGGGATCATTGCCGCGATCCTGGGAATAAGTATCTTCAGGTCAGCAACCCTTGAAGTGAATATCCTGTTTACCTCGTCCATTGTCACGTGCCTGACGTCCGGTCTGCCCTCAAGTCCGGAATCGTAGTCTGTCACTATCCCTATGCCGAGATAGCACATCTCCATCTCCCTTGCCAGGGCGATCTCGGGATACTGCGTCATGTTCACCAGCTGGAAACCCTGTCCCGCAAAAAACTTCGACTCCGCCTTTGACGAGAATCTCGGCCCGTTTACGACCACCACTGTGCCGGACGCGTGGCATTTCATGCCCAGTGCCAGCACCTCCCTTGCGGCTATCGCCCTGAGCTCGGGGCAGTACGGTTCCGCTGTGCTCACGTGCGCGACCTTGTCGAACTCAAAGAACGTATCGCCCCTGCCGTGCGTCATGTTCACGAACTGATCGAAGAGCACCAGATCACCCGGCGCGTATTCCGGAACGAGTGACCCGACTGCGCTGGTCGCGATTATGCGTTCGACGCCGATGCTGTGGAGCGCCTCGATGTTGGCCCTGTAAGGGACCTTGTGCGGCGCGAGCGTGTGATTTCCACCGTGCCTTGGAAGAAACGCAACTGCCCTGCCGTCAATCGTTCCTATCGCAATGTCATCGCTGGGCTTGCCGAACTCGGTATCTATAGAAACACGTTTAGGATTTTCAAGAAGTGAATAGAATCCAGATCCACCGATTATTCCTATTCTTGCGCTTTCCGACAACCCACCACCACGCATAAGATGCAGGCGCTCACGTTTTTAATACAGAAGCATGTGATGATTGGAGCCTGGCGCCCTAGCGCCAGGACTGCCCAATTACATCACTTCTTCTCTTTCTCCTTTGCGCCCTTGGCCTTGCTCTTTCCTCCCGCGAAGCGCTTGTAGACAAAGAATCCAGCGACTATTGCCACTGCCGCAACTATTACGTAGCTGGTTCCGTCGAGCCCGCCTGGGGAGTTGACCAATATGAAGTAGTTGTTCGATCCGGAGAACTGCTGGCTCGTAGCTCCGTTAGGCTGCTTCCACTGCTCGTACACGCTGATCGGATACGTTCCCGCAGCGCCCTGCGTGTCGATGTTCACGAGGAACGTGACGTTTGCAGACGCCCCTGGCTGCAGATCGCTGACGTAGAACGTGCTCGCTATCGGAGTCACAGGGTAGGTGCTCTGCATGCTAAGCTGGACCTGCTGTGCTTCGGTAGTGCCCTGGTTCCTTATTGTCAGCGTCACTGGCTGGTTGGTCGAGCCAGGCACCAGCGCGGACGTCTCGCCAGTTATGCCAAACTGCGCAGCAGGAGCCGTTGAGAGATTCACCGCATCCACTCCATAAAAGCGCTGGTTTAGGCTTGACGAGTAGTAGCTTACGTTGGCAAACAGCGTGGCGGTCCCCACATTCGTGGCGGATACCAGAACAGGCTCTATCACGCTCGATCCCTGGGTAAGGTTTGATATGAAGAAAGTGGTCACCGAGCTTAAGAGGCTGATTCCCTGCCCACCATAGACTCTGACGCTCACGTTCCTCGCGGTTCCATATCCGGTGTTCTGCACCATCAGCCCCACGGTCTGGTTGTATCCGGAGTAGAGGGCAGCCGGCTGTGGACCCGATGCGACCACTTTTACGCTAGGCTTGTTCTGAACGTAGAAGCTAACCGGCATTGACGAGAAGGCCACCACCTCCTGGGAGCCTAGCGCATCGTATGTGCTGTTGAAGAACACCTTGTACATGCCAGAAGGAACTGTAGAAGACACGCTGAATGTGTAGGTGTAGCGCGTCGGGTTGAGCCCGGCTTGCACGTAGCCTACGTTCTGGCTTCTCTGCGGAGAAGCATTAAAGATCGGATATGAACCAAAAGTATCCAGGCTTGCGTGGCTAACCCCTCCGCTGTACGAGTTGTACAGCTGGAACTGTATAGTCACGTTACCTCCCGCCACTATGGGGTTCGGAGAGACAGTCAGGTTCGACAAGGATAACGCGCCGTCCAGCGCTGAAGCGGCGTGCGCGACCCCCATTACCAACGAAAGAGTCAGAACCAACATAATGCCATATTTCTCTATTTTCATTTTCTCACCAACAATCACAATAACAACATAAGCGCGACGGCATAATCGCCGCAAACAGGAACGCGGCGGAATTCATTTCTTGTCATATTATCACTAATTTTTCAAAACCAATTAAACATTATCGTTTGACTGCCTGAAGAGCCACAGGCTCAGCCCCAAGGCTATCGCCGCGAACAGCACAAGCACCCCCGTGTCCAGCCAGAACGCGCTTGGAGATATCGCGCCCTTGAGCATTACGTCCCTTACTCCGTTGACTCCATAGGTCATCGGATCGTACGCGCTTATCACCTGCAGGAAGCCTGGCAGCGTGCTCGTTGGCGTGAACGCGCCTGAAAGGAAGTATAGCGGCATGACTATCGTCTGGCTTATCAAGGCATAAGTCTCTATTTTGTTTATCTTTATCGCAAGCGCAGTGGAGACGCCAGCGAACGCAAGGCCGCACAGGAATATGAACCACAGTATGACAGGCACGCCAGAGATGCCGGCATATATGCTGCCTCCGAGAAGAACTCCGACAACGAGCGCGAGTCCGCCTCCAAGCATGGACTGGGCCACTCCATAACCCATCTTGCTCATCAGTATCGCAAGCTTGTTAACTGGAGACGCGAGGAAGGCCTTCAAGTTGCCCAGCTGCCTGGCGGTTATTATCGAGAAGCCTCCGCTGAATATCGATCCGAACGCGGCAACCATAATCAATGTGCCCGCGACCAGGAACGTCTTGTAGTTCGCAGATGCGCCGTAAGAATAGTCCGTCGCTATCGTAAAGGTGCCCGCGGATGATGAGGTCGAAGCGACCCGGCCTTGCAGGTTCTTCGTAACTATTGAAGATCCGAAGGATGCTGCCACCGAATTGATCGTGGAGAGAACCGTGCCCGAAGTGACTGGGGAAGATGTGTCGACATACGCAATCACGTTCGGCGTAGACTTGCCCAAAGTTGAGAAGCCGGCAGGTATCACCACTACCGCACTCACTTTTCCCGCTGCGAGTTGGGCGATCGCGTCCTGCTGGTTGGTAGCGCTCACCACTGCCAGGATATTGTGCGCCTGCAGCAGGTTTATGAAATTTATTGATGCTGGGCTGTTGTCGTAGTTGACTACCACTATCGGAACGTGCTGGGAGGTGTTGCCAAGGTTGCCCAATATGAGTATTATCATCACGGGGAACAGGAGCGAACGCATGACGCTCGACTTCCAGTTCTTCTTAAGGAT
>CABMGC010000004.1 GCA_902385515.1 uncultured archaeon | reverse complement strand
AAGGAAGGAGGGGATGCGGCCTACGAACACCGGGCTTTGGCACACGGCGTACCTGGTCTTCGCAAGGAAGCCGCCGGAAGCTTCCGTTTCCAAGAGGCCGGCCCCGCAGAATTCACAGGAGACAAAGTCCTGAACGCATTCATCTTCTTCGGAGAATTTCGTACGCTTCAGGCCAGCCGTCCACGACCTTTATCGTGCCCCTGCTTGCCACTATGTCGGTGTTCCACGGGCGCCTGAGAAGTATTACGTCCTTGCCCGCATCGTTCATCATCGAGGCCACGTGCGAAAGGTCGTCCACGTGGACGCTGAATTCCTGCTTGACCTTCGCCTGCTGTCCCCACACCTTCACGATCGAGTCGCCGACTATGCCGTTGTGGTCCAGGCAGCTGCGTATGCACGGCAGGTCTGCGACTGTGCCGGTGGTTATCTGTATCTTGTAGCAGTATTCATTACTAAGGCTGCTTAGCATGTCTGGCAGTTTCGGATCCACTAGCTTAAGCTCCTCAGGCCTGCTCCAGGCCTTTCGGCACAGGGCGGACACGTCCAGGCCAGAATGGAATAGCGCGTTGTCGTAGTAGTCGCGCACGTCTTTTTCGGTGACATTCGTGCCCAGTTTGCTGTTGACCTCCGGAAGTATCGCGGGCACGAGCGATACGAGCGTGTCGTCAAGGTCGACGCTCAGCTTTCGGGTTTTCATGTTATGTGCTCTTTGTCAGCGCAAGCGCGGCCAGCATCGATTCGAGCTGGATGCGCTCGTTGGCTCCCTCGACTATCCTGTAATTGTACTCCCCCACCGCCTTGACGAGGGACAGCTTCTGCGCGTCCGGAACGTCGAGGTTCAGAGCCTCCCTGTAGCACTGCATCAGTATGTCCTCGCCGCTCATTCCGTAGGAGAACATGAGCGTGTTGAGCTCCGTCCTCGCCTTGACGTAGTCGCCGCTCATCGCGAACCTGAGCATGGCCATGACCTCTTTTGGCCTCGCCCTGGACGATATGTCGTATATGATCTTCTCGGTGACGGTCTTGTCGAGCACGCCTGCGCTCTGGAGTATGTTGGTTAGCTTTCTTAGGTCCCCCTCGCTGACGTAAACGAGCGCCTCCCTTGCCTTCTCGTCGATTGAGAGCCCCTCGCTCCTCGCGACCCGGTCCAGGTACTTTCTGACCTCGTCCTCGTTCAGCAGCTTGAACCTGAGCACAACGCACCTGCTCTGTATGGGTTCGATGATCTTGCTCGCGTAGTTGGCGCTGAATATGAACCTGGTGGTCGACGAGTACCTTTCCATTGTCCTTCTTAGGGCGTGCTGCGCCTCCGGAGTCAGCGCGTCCGCCTCGTCAAGGAATATTATCTTCACAAGGTCGCCGGTAAGCGGCAGGGTCCTTGCGAACTCCTTGACCCTTCCCCTTATGATGTCTATGCCCCTCGAGTCCGACGCGTTGAGCTCAAGGAAGGCCTCGTTTATCGTATCGCCGTAAAGCTCCTTCGCCAGCGCTATCGCCGACGTGGTCTTGCCCACCCCTGCTGGCCCGGCGAATATCATGTTCGGGAAGCTCTTGTTTTTCACAAAGGCGGCCAGCCTCTCGGCTATGACGTCCTGCCCTATGATGTCGGCGATCCTGTGAGGCCTGTACTTCTCGGTCCAGGCGATATCAGCTATGCCAGCCATAAGCGTAACCCGCTACTCTCCTTTGGCCTTGAAAAGTATTTATTGGTTCCAGTACCCTTCCACGCCTGCACAATTGCGTGTTCACTTTGCGCTCTGTCAGGCGCAAACTTTATTAATTTTGCTTTCATGGTTCAAGAGAGGTTAGGATATGAATCAGACGTCCAAGGCAGCCATCGCTGTCGCAGTTGTTGTAATATTAATGGTGGGAATCGCCGCGGTACTTAGCATCGGGCCGAAGTACCCTGGCACAACCACGGTTGCGCCTACCACGGCTGGCGTAACTACCGCGCCGACCACCGCAGGCACAGGTCCGTCCGTTTCGTACACGACGCCGATACTTATGACTGACCCCGCACAGGTCCCCACAGGCACGTCGGCGCTGGTCGTAACCTACTCCTCGGTTGCCGTCCACACGAGCGGCGAAGCGGGTTCCGGATGGACTTCGGCCACTGGGAGCGGAACAGTCGACCTTCTCTCCATAGTCAATTCCAGCATGGTGATCGGCAGTGCCAACCTGACTTCCGGCGCAACGATAAACCTGATAAGATTCAATGTGACTTCCGCAAAAATAACCATAAACGGCACGGCGTACAACGTCATCGTGCCGAACCGCATGGTCACCGCTGCAGTGACTGGAAAGACGAAGATAAGCTCGTCCACTGGAGTTCTTATGGATTTCTCCCCAACAGTGTCGGCGGTCTTCAACCAGAACGCGACCACTTTTGTGATGGCTCCCGCCGTGAAGGCGGCGGTCGTTGCGAACCTTAGCGGTTCGGTCAGGGCGGATGTCGGAGCAAGGCTTGAGCTTAGGACGGAGGACAGGGGCGATCTTGAGTCTGCCGCGCCAAACGTATTGATAACGTACGCGTCCTTGGCTACTGTGGCCAACGTCACCATGCTGACCATTACTGTAATGGACAACTCCAATGCGAGCGTGGAACTTAACCATGTCTT
>CABMGC010000003.1 GCA_902385515.1 uncultured archaeon | reverse complement strand
TCAGGGTTAAAAGGCATCACGTCCAAATCCCACCATGAGGATAAGCGTCACGGTCGTCCCAAACGCAAAGGTCGCTTCCGTGGCGAAGACGGGGAACGCAAGCTACAAAGTAAAGGTGAATGCCAGGGCCGTGGAAGGCAGGGCTAATGAGAGGCTTGTCGAGATACTCGCGGACTATTTCAGCCTGCCGAAATCGTGCGTGACAATAGTCGGGGGCTTAAAGGGCAGAAGCAAGACGGTCGATATAACGCCGCGGTAGAAATCACAAAAGAATATAGATATTAAAAGTTCAAATTACAAAACAGCACTGATGTACGGTTTGCCCGGGTAGCTCAGTGGTAGAGCGCTTGTCTTGTAAACAAGAGGTCGGGGGTTCAATTCCCCCTCTGGGCTCAGGGGCAGCGCAGAAAAGATTATATTACATCCCAGCTCATCCTTGTCATGCCAAAAACGATCGTCATATACCGCACCAAATACGGAAGCACAAGGCAGTACGCCCAGTGGATAGCCGAAGAGCTGTCGTGCGACGCCGTGCCTCTCGCGGATTTTGACATGGGCAGGCTCTCCACATACGACAGTGTAATTTTCGGCACGTACTACCGCGTAGGAAAGATGGTGGACATAAGATTCCTGATCGACAACTGGAAAGCGCTCGGATCCAAGAAAGTGATCCTGTTTTCCGTGTCGGGCTCGCCTCCGGACAATCCTGAAATCAAGGAAAAATACGAGGCGCAGGTGCCCGCTGAGATCAGGGCAAGGTTATCGTATTTCCCGCTGCGTGGCAGAATCAAGAATCTGGACATCATTGACACTGTCCTGATGGTCTTCCCAAAGGCGAAGGCTTTTTTTGACGCGCTGCGCTCGGGCAAGAAAGAGGACTATGCGACTCTCAGGACCATGAGCAACTTTGACGGCGTCGACAGGGCTAGCATTGCCCAGATAATCGCCGAGGCAAAATGATAGGTTTGGCCATGAAATACGTCTGCCCAATGCATCCAAAAGTCCATTCGAACAAGCCCGGCAGGTGCCCAAAATGCGGCATGCGGCTCGTCACTGAAAAGAATAACTCAGAAATGCCTGACGAGAGGATCCGCGAGGGCGGCAGCTACGACCGGCTTTTCATAATAATCGGATTGATAGCGCTGGCCACCATTGCAATTGCCGTCAATGATTTCGGCAGGGGCGCTTTCACATGGAGGAGCGTGATGGCGAACTTCATGGCGGGCTTCTTCCTTGTGTTCTCGGGATTCAAGCTCATCGACATAAAGGGATTCGCCGAAGGGTATTCTACGTATGACTTGCTTGCGCGAAGGGCGCTCTGGTACGGCTACGCGTACCCCTTCCTGGAGCTCGCCTTCGGGCTCGCATACCTTACCTCTTTCCATACCGCGACCGTAAACATTCTCGTATTGATCGTAATGTCTTTCAGCGGAATCGGCGTCATGAGGAGCATGCTAAAGAAGCAGAGGATACAGTGCGCCTGCCTTGGCACAATAATCAAAACGCCCCTTGGCAGGGTGACGCTGGTGGAGGACTTTGGCATGGCGATGATGGCACTTGCCTTGATCCTTGTGGCCTGACGTTTGCGACGGAAAAGGCTGCGGACTTTGTTGAACAAGTAAGACTTAATCGACATTCCGCTTACTTTTTCAACAGCAAAGGGGCAGGTATGCCAAGCTCGAGCGGCACCGAAGACTAATGAGGCAAGGTTGGCCGGTACTGAGAAGACTGCGGCGCCGGAGAAGCGGGGGGCGCAGTTGACGATGGCGGTACGGGCGGAACCTCGCCTTTGCCCTCGCCTTTCCTCTTCCTAAGGCCCACGTATGCGGCTGCCGCGAGGATCGCCGCCATCGCCACAGTTGCCACTACGAGCGTCGCGTATGCCTGTCCTCCGCCCCGAGTGGGTGTGGACTGCACGGTGGTCGTTGAGAGCGTGGACACCACCGTCGTAACCGTTGTCGCAGTTGTGTTCACATAATTAAGGTATTGCATCAAGGCTACGACCGGATCAGTCGGTATTGTGAACGCTACCTCGCAGGCGGTTGAATTCACGCTGAATGGGGTTATCCTGCCCCATGCGTCGTTCTTAAGTATGAAAGGCGCAACTGCGCCTGCAGGGATGTTGCAAGGATATCCTATTACCGTGCTCACTGCTCCTGTCGCGTTCGAATTGACACTGATATTGACCGCCACCAGTTCGCTGTAGTTGGCGGGCGCTTGAAGCGCAGTTCTGGTGACATTCGACAGCGACACGCCAACAGGCAAGGTTTCATTTTCGCTGGTCGTGAAACTGAAAGTTGCCTTCGCGTTAGTGAATTCGACCTGCACAGGCATGTATGCGGAGACATTCAAGCTCACTGTCGCGTTAGGAGCAGTAATAACTGTCTTCGTGACAGTCGCATTGGCCGGAGTTGCGGTCCTGTTGTAGAAGAATGACAATGACACAGTCTGGCGTATTGGCAGATAGGATACGCTCGTCAACTCTACATATCTGTTCGCGGTCTTGTTGCTGCCTATCCGGACTGGCGTGTAGAGAGGTATGTAATTGTAATCGGTCCCGTTTATCGTTATGCTCGCGCTTTCAGGAGTGATGTAGTTCTCAGTAACGTCCACCTGCGAACCGAACATAAGACTGAAGGTGTTGAGCTGGGATACGTCAGTTACGCTGTAGCCGTCCGCGGTCCTCGTAATTATGGGCCTCTGCGTTCCTCCGCCGCCCCCACCCCCTCCGCCGCCCCCACTCGAGGCGCCTGAGCCAGAGCTCTGGATAGTAGTTGTTGATGAAGTATAGGAAGAGTTCAGAATCGTTGTCGTAGAAGAATTGCTGCCGATCGTTGTGGTGGATTCTGCAGTTGTGCTTGTTCCTACGATCGTAGTCGTAGAGGTGGAGGTGGTGCTCACAGTGGTAGTTGGCGACGAGCTGACTGTATATGTTTGCGTCGCAGTTGCCTGCGTTGCGGTAGAATCGATGACTATTACTTTAGAAGTGAAAGTCCCAGTTCCCCAGTCCGCGTTCTGCTGGAAGGTGCTTGTTTTAGTTCTACCAGTGATTCCAGTGTATAGCGCGTTGTAGACAATGACTCCTGAATTACCAGGTCGCGACAGCTTTGTGACGGTGCCTCCACCGTAGTTGGCTGTCCAGACGTCGCCAATAGCAGATACGGCAATGCCGTAAGGGCTTGACATTCCAGTATACGTTCTCACCACGGAACCCGATGGTGAGAGATCAGTCACAGTACCAACCGCGTCTGCCACCCAGGCGTCTCCGCTAGAGTCTGTAGCGATACCGTAAGGGTTCGAGAATCCGGTATATGTGCCTAGCGTTGCGCCGGCACTGGAAAGCTTCGTTACGGAACCGCCAAAATAGTTTGTGACCCAGACATTGCCGGATGGGTCTACGGCGACGCCGATCGGATAG
>CABMGC010000002.1 GCA_902385515.1 uncultured archaeon | reverse complement strand
GACCATAGAATCGAACTTCCTCATTTCATAAGACGCTCTCATCTCATCGTATGCCGGCGCCGCGACCGCCCCTGAATAAACGTAGCCCGCGTGAGGGACCACGAACGCCAGAGCGTCGCTGACGGCGTTTTCCTTCTTTTCCGCTGCCTTGGACATGAATCTAGAGACGCTTCGCTCGAGCTCTCGAGCGTCCGAGGGATAAAATGTCCCTGCGACCACGGGCTTGCGCAGTATGGGGTCCCTTATGCCTTTTGAGATTGCGTTTCTACGATCCTTGCCCATCGCATCATCGCTTAATCCTATGAATTACGTATTTTAAAGAGGCATGGCTATGGAAACCAATTTATGCGTTGGAGCCCAAGAAAGCGCATGACCAAGTTCGCGGAAGCCGTCCTGAAAAAGCTGTCGGACAAGTACGGAAGCAGGCTCCACACGCAGCTGACGCATTCCGACACGACCGAGCTCTTCGTCGCGGCCCTGCTCTCGCCGCAGTGCACCGACAAGCAGGTCAACGAGACGACCTCCATTCTCTTCAAGCAGTTCAGGACTTTCAAGGACTACGCCAGTTCCGACACAGGAACACTAAGGCGGCAGCTCAAGGGAATAAACTTCTACAAGACCAAGGCAAGGCATCTCAGGGCGGCATCAAGGCGGATAGTCGATGAGTTCGGCGGAAAGGTTCCGAAGACGATAAATGAACTCATGGAGCTGGACGGCGTGGGCAGGAAGATAGCCAACGTCGTGCTCAGCGAGGGGTACGGCATAAACGAGGGCATAGCGGTCGACACGCACGTCGCTGTCACGTCGCGCAGGCTCGGGCTCACGAGAAGCAACGATCCCGACAGGATAGAGAAGGACCTCGCGAAAAAAATACCGAAAAAGGACTGGGGCAAGGTCAACGGGCTGTTCATAGAACTCGGAAGGGACGTCTGCACCGCGAGAAAAAAGTATTGCGAGCGGTGCGTGCTCAATCGCATATGTCCGTCCAGCACGATATGATGAAATTAAGTGCTTGCGTGAGACCGGCGAATCTGCAATCGTCGTATGCACTCAGAATGGTATTAAAACAAAACGCACAAAATGTTATCGATGACATGGAAGCTTCAAGAGAAGTTCGTGGGGAACGCATAGGATTCTGCAGCCTTCCAAGCGGCGACAAGCACGGGTTCGTGTGCTCTATGAGCTACGCTCCGGACAAGAAGGGCCAGGAGCGCATTGACAAGGTCAAGCCCGAAATCATACGGGAAAGGATGGCAATGCTCGGCACAGAGATACTTGAGGAAAGAGTGCGGTCATGGGCAAAGGCATATCCGGACACTGTGGTAGTGCGCGGCGGAACCGAGGGCGAGGCGCTCGAGGTGTGGGGATTCGAGATGATCAGGCACATCGATGAGAAGAACGCCACGATCGTCACCGTGCTTCCGATAGTTGACGAAAACGAAAAGGCAGGCATAATGGCCAGGCTGAAGGGCGTTTGGCCGAACGCGGAGATGCTTTCCGTGACCGGCGGCAGCGAAAACGCAAGTGTCGTCCAAGATCTCGCGAAACTGCGGCGCGAAGGCAAGCAGGCAGTAGTCTTCAAATGAGTCGGATTTCTTCCGCAAAGGTATTTAATTCCTAACGTAGTAGTATGATCACTATTTGTACGGGATTAAATGGCCAAAGGAATGGATTCTATAAAAAATGTTGAAGAGGCGGAGGGTTCCGCAAAAACGCTTATAGAGAATGCTGCCGCGAAGGGCAGGAAAATGGTCGAGGAAGCGAACTTGAAGGCTAACGAGATAGTGGAGCAGGCGGCAGCCAAGGCGGCCGCGAAGAAGACCGATGCCATTTCCGACACGACCAAGAAGCTAAACGAGGAGAACAGAAGGGCAGTTGCCGAAGCTCACAAGGCCGCCACCAAAATAAAGAACGGCGCCACGAGCAAGGCAACGCTCGACAGGCTTTCGGACAGGATCGCCGATCTGATTCTTGGTGAGTGATTTGCTCGGTACTGAAGAGATGCAAAAGGTCAGGATAATCGCGCTCCGGAGCAACAGATACGACATCATACGGGAGCTTCATAAAAAGGGAGTCATAGACATAAGAAAAAGCTCCATCGCTGCGGCCGAGGACGCCGCGGTCGAAATCCCAGAACTCAACGCCCTCCTTGTAAGATTCAGGTCGGCGGATTCCACGCTCAAAAAGTACCTGGACAAGAAAGCGCAGACGCGGATAGTCAAGCATCTGGACGATGCGCACACGAAGGCGTATGCCTCTTCCCACAAACAGCTCGAGGGTGCGAAGCTGTTTGAGGCGGCGGGCGCGGTCAAGGCCATCGACGAAATCTTCTCGCTGGAGGCGCGGAAGACGGCAATAGACAGCGAACTTGGCGAACTGGCTGAGACGAAGGCGCTGGCCAGCCACTTCGTAGGCACGGGCATAGACTTCTTGGATCTTAGGAGCGAGTTCCTGACGTTCAGGGCATTCTCGGTCGCGAAGAACGCGCACGCGAAGGTCGACGCGGAGATGGCGAAACTGAAGGGCGACTACGAAGTCATAGACAGGAAGGCAAAGGACGCCAGAATGGTTTTCATCGCTTGCAGGAAGGGCAAGGAAGCAACGCTTGACAGGCTCACCGCGATAAGCGGCGTCTACGAGATAGACATAGACAACAGCCGCCTTGACGCAAAGGCGGAGGACGTGCTGGCAAAGCTTGGCAAGCGCGAGAGCGCGCTCGCGCAGGAGAAGGCATCTGCAAACGCACGACTGTCGGCTCTGGCCAAGAAAGAATACCTGACAGTGGCCAGCATAACCGAAATGCTTTCTGTCGAGGCTGACAGGGCGGGAGTCAGCGAGAACTTCAAGAAGACGGATTACACTTTAATCGTGGAGGGGTGGGTGCTGAAGAGAAAACTCGACGAACTCCGGGCGGACGTCTTGAAGGCCACCAAGGGCAGATTCACCTTTGAAACGCTCGCGACCGACGAGCTTGCTCCGACGCTGGTCAAGCGGCCGGGCTTCCTTAGGCCGTTCGACTTCCTTGTCAGCTTCGTCAACCTTCCGAGAAGCGACGAGATCGACCCCACGTGGATATTCATACTCACTTTCCCGATATTCTACGGGCTCATGATAGCCGACGTGGGATACGGCGTCATGTCGCTGCTGCTGGCTTCCGCAGTCATCCGCATAACCAATCCAGACGACCTAGTGTGCAACACGGCGAAGATATGGAGGATGTGCTCGCTGTCTATAATCGTCTTTGGAGTGCTCTCCAACCAGTACTTCGGCATCCCGCTCAACCAGTACTTCATGCCCAGCCTCACGCTGTTCGACTGGGTCAAGGACATAACGACGATACTGGCGGTGTCCATCCTTATGGGGATAACGCAGATAACCCTGGGCCTCGCATTCAGCTTCATCAACCACTACAAGAGGGGCCACGTCGTGCTCGCAATTAGCAAGCTGACCTCCATAGTATTCCTAATCGGGGGCACTATCGCGCTCGCGGGCGCGCTCTTCGGCATGTTCAGCTACGACGTCTCGCTGTACTGCGGCATCGCTTCGATAATCGCCGTGCTTGCCACGGCCGCGATGAGCGGCATAGAAGCGACTGAGATCACCAGCCTTCTGTCCCACCCGCTCAGCTACGCCAGGCTCATGGGCTTCGGGCTGTCGAGCGTCATGACCGCGCTTCTGATAGACATGGCGTTCACCCCGTCGCTTGACAGCGGCATACTGGTCTTCTCGGTCACGCTGATAGTGTTTATATTATTGCACTTCATGAACATGATATTAGGAATATTCGAAGGATCGGTACAGGCGGTAAGGCTTAACTTCGTGGAGTTCTTCTCGAAGTTCTATGAAGGCGGGGGAGTGAAGTTTAGCCCGTTCGCCTACAAGAGACGTTATACTAAAGAGGATTGATTATTTGGCACTAGGAATGGAAGCTGCAATAGCAGCAATCGGAGCTGGAATAGCAATACTGGGAGGAGCGATCGGAACGGCAATGGCACAGGCCGCGATCGGGAGCTCGGGAATGGGACTGGTGGCTGAGAAGCCGGAAGAGTTCGGAAGGGCGCTTCTGTTCTTGGTGCTCCCTGAGACCATACTCATATTCGCCTTCGTAGTAGCGATCCTGATAATGCTCGGGTTCGGCATCGGCATCTAAAGGTCTGCACATGACTTTGGACGCGTTGCAAAAGGAGATACTGGACGACGCAAAGCGCAAGTCCGGCGAGATCGAGTCCGCTGCCAAAAACGAGGCAGAATCGATACTCAGGCAGGCCAGGGACATGGCCAAAAGCATCGATGAGACCGCCGAACGCGAGCTCAGGGAAGAGACGGCAAGGATCGCGCTGGAGCACAAGTCTGACCGAGAGATGCAGGAGAAGGGCATCACGTTCGCGGCGAAGGAGCAGTACGTCGCAGGGCTCATGGAAAGGCTTAGAGCCACGGTTGCAAGGCGCATCAAGGAGAAAGGATACAAAAGGATATTCGACTCCGCGCTCAAGGAGGCGGAAAAGATCTCTCCCGCAGAGGACCTAACCATCGTAATCGACAAGCAGGACGAGAAGTTCGTGAAGGGATTCGCCGGCAAGAAGCGATACCAGAAGATCGACGGCCTGATCATCTACGCCGCCGGCGGGAAGATAAAGATGGACGCCACGATAGACAGCCTCTTTGACAAGAACAGGGACATGGTCAGAGAGGAGCTCATGAGGGGCGTCTTTGGCGAGGGCAAGAAGCCGGTGACCAATGTACCCGCGAAGCGCTCGGCCGCGAAAAAGGCGGCGCGCCGCGCTCCTAAGCAGAAGAGGGCGAAGCACAGGAAGTGATCTCGAATGCCAGGTTTCAGAGACGCTATCAAGTACGGCTACTCCAACACCAGAGTCAAGGCGATGGAGTCCAAGCTCATAACAAAGGATGCGACCGAGCGCATGCTGGCATCCAAGGAGATCGAGAGCATCGGCGCATCCCTGCTGCAGACCGCGTACAAGGACTACATCGAGGAGTTCGGCGGGACGAAATCCATGGGCAAGCTCATCGACTTCGCGCTGAGCAAGAGCCTCGGCCATGACGTGAACCGGATGATCGACCTCGCTCCGAAGAGCCAGAAGGAGATCGTCAGGTCGATTGTCGGCGTCTGGGACATAAGCAACATCAAGTTCATGATAGGAGCCCTGAGCACGGGCAAGAGCTTCGACGACATATCAAGGTACCTGATAGACACGAAGTACGCCGGGCCCGCGAAGATCCGGGAGGCAATGGCTACGAACAGCGCGGAGAGCGCGATCGGCAAGCTCGTGCTCGGCACCCCTTACAAGAGCGTACTTAAGAGCGCCCTTGAGGCGTACAGGAAGTCCAAGGACCCGATGGATGTCGACAGCGCGATAGACGAGGCATACTACTCTGGACTCGGGGACACCATGGAGAAGCTGAGGGAGATAAACAAGGCGTCAGCGGATCTCATCGGCAGGAGGATAGACGTGAAAAACGTGCTGACCCTGCTGAACGCGAAGAAGCACGGCGCGGAATTCGCCACCATAAGGAAGTACCTTGTTCCCAACGGAGGGATGGGCATGCACAGGATGGCGTCCCTTTTCGAGAGCTCCAAGACTGTCGAGGCGCTTGCCGGCTCAGTGGCCGCATTCGACCTTAAGAGCGCCATAGCGGATTACGAGGCAAGCAGGAACAAGTCGCTGCTGACGTTCGAGATAGCCATGATGAACGAGGTCTTTGCAGGCGCGTTCAAGACTGTAAGGCACAGCGTCCTGTCCTTCTCGACCATAATCGGATACGTCTATCTCAAGGAGATGGAGGTGTCTGCGTTAAGGGTCATCGTCAAGGGGAAGAGCTACGAGCTCGGCGAAGCCGAGATAAGGAAGATGATATCATGGTTCAACTGACCCAGCAGATGAAGAAGATGGTGGTCGTAGGCGACCAGCTGATGTCCATGGGGCTGAAGCTGTCCGGCGTGAAGGAGTCGTATCCTCTCAGCAAGACGGAGGAACCTGACCGCCTTCTCTACGAGCTGTTTGAGCGGAAGGACATAGGAGTGATAATAGCCAGCGAGGGAATGATAGAGCGGATAAAGGACAGGAGGCTGAGATTCAAGATAGAGAACTCCATAGACCCGGTGGTGATAGAGATACCGGGCTACAACGAGAAGGAGAAGCACGCAGACACGCTGAGAAGGCTCATACTTAGGGCCGTGGGAGTCGATCTGATGACCGCGGATAAAAAGAAGAAGTGATCACGATGGGTACAATAGAAAGAATCGCGGGGCCGCTAGTAGTGGCAAAGGGCATGCTCGGCAGCAGCATGTATGACGTAGTCAAGGTTGGTTCGGACAAGCTCATAGGGGAGATAATAAGGCTCGACAAGGACAAGGCAATCATACAGGTCTACGAAGACACCAACGGGGTCAGGCCGGGCGAGGAGGTCGTGTCCACGGGCAGGCCGCTGTCGGTGGAACTCGGGCCGGGCATACTCTCGAAGATATTCGACGGAGTGCAGAGGCCGCTTGACGTGATAAGGGCCAGGAGCGGCGACTTCATAGCGAGGGGGGTTACCGTCAACGCCATAGACAGGAAGAAGAAGTGGCAGTTCCACGCGGACAAGGACATCAAGAAAGGATCGAAGGTGAAGGAGGGCGCGGTCATCGGATACGTCCAGGAGACCGAGCTCATCAAGCACAGGATAATGGTACCTTACGGAGTCAGCGGGACGATCGAACAGATAAAGAACGGCGAGTTCACGGTCGAGGACGAGGTCGCCGCAGTAAAGACCCCCAAGGGCAAGGTCGGGATAACGATGCTGCAGACAAGGCCTGTAAGAAAGGGATCGAAGTTCGCCGAGAAGATAGCCGCCAACATGCCCCTGCTGACTGGCGTTAGGGTTATAGACACGATGTTCCCCGTTGCCAAGGGAGGAGTTGCCGGGATACCGGGCCCGTTCGGAAGCGGAAAGACAGTCACGTTGCACTCGATAGCCAAGTACGCCGACTGCGACATAGTCGTCTACGTGGGATGTGGAGAGAGGGGAAATGAGATGACGGAGGTGCTAATAGAATTCCCCGAGCTGAAGGACCCGAAGTCTGGCAAGCCGCTCATGGAAAGGACGATACTCATAGCCAACACAAGCAACATGCCGGTTGCGGCAAGGGAGGCGAGCGTCT
>CABMGC010000001.1 GCA_902385515.1 uncultured archaeon | reverse complement strand
CGACCAGCTTTGCCCCCTCGCGGTCGTACGAAGAAAACAGCCTCTTGGCGTTTATCAGTTCGGTCGTGTGGATTACTTCTGTGTCGCTGAGCCGCTTGGCCAGCAGGTCGGACAGGCGCGTCTTGCCGGTACCTGGGACCCCGGTTATGACTATTACGCGCTTGCGGCGAAGCATCCGCCTTACCTGGGGGCTATTCTGTCGAGCCGGCCGTTTATTATCGCGGCGCTGTTCTCCACCGCGAGTATCGGGCTCAATGGAGGATTCACAGTCAGGATGTAGTTCCGGTTACCTGAGAAAAGCCATGACCCGAGGAAATAGGACTTGTAAGGAGCGGAAACGTCAGCGACATAGGTCGAACTGGTCACGAGCTTGCCTATCAGCGAATCAAGGCCGCTGTTATACTGCTCCACCACTATGGTCTCCTCGTTGTCCGAATTCCTGTTCACGAACAGCGGCTTGACGTACGGAACCCTGAGGGCCGAGGACTTGCCAGATATCAGCGCGTTGACTTTCTTGTACTGCTCCGTTGCCGTGGCGAGCGCGGTGTTAAGCTCCGCCTGTTCGTCCTTCATTCCGTCAAGAAGGTCAGAGAAATAGACGTCGACGTCGGCCCGGACCTTTGTGAGCGTTCCGGCAATGTCCTTCTTGCCCACATAAGAATCAGGATTCAGAAGCATCGCCGTGAAATCGACGTCGTACTTCTTCGAGATTTTAGAATTCAAGTCCAGTATGAAAGCATCAGTCTGTGCATCCCAAGGCACTTCTTTCGCCATAACGGCACCACAGACTTATATATTCTCAATATTATAAACCTTTTGAGTGCTCCGATGCAGGACATTACCGAGAGGATAGAGAAGGACATACGGATGTTCCAGGACAGCATCGAAAAGATGAGGGGCGTCGAACTCAGTGCCAAGGAGAAGGAGGTATACGACCTCGCGGTCGACTACTGCAGCGATGCGGGCGCGTGGCTCAAGAAGAACGACGCGTACACTTCTTTTGCAAGCATATCGTAAGCCCACGGCCTGATGGACGCTCTGATAAGGATAAAGTGCAAGAATGATTGAATGCGCTGCATAAAGGAGTGGCTGGCGGACATATCCCCGTCCGATAAGGTCTTCTACAATCCCAAGATGAGCAAGCTGCGCGACCTGTCGGTTCTTTTTCTAAAGGCGCGCGTGAACAAGGAAGCCAGGCTCCTTGACTGCACCGCCGCCAGCGGCATACGCGGCATAAGGTACGCGCTGGAAGCAGGCATCAAAGACGTGACCCTGCTTGACATCAACAAGGACGCCGCAAGGTCGGCAAAACTGAACGTAAAAAGGAACGGCCTTAAGCAGAAGGTGATAAACGACAGCATACAGCACTTCGCGAATTCCCTGGAGGACGCCTTCGACGTGATAGACCTCGACCCGTTCGGCACGCCCGTGCCTTACGTGCACGACCTGCTGAAGCTGTGCAAGGACAATACCCTCATGATGATAACCGCCACGGACACCGCCACGCTGTGCGGTGCGGAGAGCAAGGCGTGCGTCAAGCTGTACGGATCGAAGCCGATACACAACGAGCTGTGCCACGAGGGAGGCGTAAGGATACTGCTCAACTACATCTCAAGGGAGGCGGCGCAGTTCAACTTCAGCATGGAACCGGCCCTGTGCATAGCCGACCTGCACTACATGCGCGTCTTCGTATTTCTCAGGAGGGGCGCTGAGCGCGCATACGCTGCCATTAAGACCAATGGATTTGTGACTTACTGCCCGCACTGCTGCAACTTCGCCGTGGCAAAGGGAATCGTGCCCAAGATCGATACGAAGTGCGGAAACTGCGGCAGGGCCATGGACGCGTACGGCCCTATGTGGCTGGGCAGCCTGCAGGACAAGGAAACGGTCGCCAGGATGCTGGACGCAGGGAGCAAGGGCGGCTACTCCGGCGAGGCGCTGAAGCTGCTGGGACGGATAAACGACGAAGTGGACACGCCGTTCTTCTACAGCGTATCGAAGATAGCCAGCCACCTGAAGACCAGCTCGGCGCCTCTAGAGGAGATCGTGCAGATGCTCAAAAAGACGCACGCCGCCGGCCGCACGCACTTCGAGCCCGATGCTATCAAGACCGATGCGACCGTGAAGGAAGTAATCGCCGATGTAAAGAAAATCAACAAGGCTAGGGATAGACGACCGTCGCGTCCTTGAACTTGAAAGCATCCTCTGCCTTTTGAAGGTTTCCTATCACGGCGGGCCTGCCGGTGCTTTGCACGAATTCCAGGCAGGCCTCTACCTTCGGGAGCATGCTTCCCTTTTCGAACTGCCCCTCGCTCGCGTATGACTGCAGGGCTTCCGCAGTTGTGCGCGTCAGCAGCGCCGAGTGCTTTGTTCCGAAATCCAGGAAGGCGCCATCGACGTCGGTCAATATGAAAAGCCTATCTGCGCGCAGAGTCGTTGCGAGGAGCGCTGACGTGAGGTCCTTGTCAAGCACGGCGTTTGCGTACGCGAGTCGGCCGTTGCCGCGCGTGACAGCGATGCCGCCCCCGCCGGCGGCTATGACTACGTATCTGTCCCTTAGGAGCAGTCTCATCAGCCCTGACTCCAGTATCTCCCTGGGCCTGGGCGACGGCACGACCCTGCGATATCCGTGAATCAATTTTCTGACCGAAAATCCCCTGCTTGCGAGCTTTCGCGCTTCGGAGGCGCCCATGAAGGGGCCGATCGGCTTGCTCGGCGACCTGAACTCCTTGTCCCTCGGATTCACGAGCACGCGCGTAAGTACGGTGGCGATCCTCGGGCTTTTCGCTCCCGCACGGGCGGATGCGGCGGCCAGCCCGTTCTCTATGCCGAGGCCTATTTCCGCTTCGGTCTGCGCGGTCAGCACCGCCAGGCCCTTATTCTCAAGGAGCGCTAGTTCGCCGACCTGCGGACCGTTGCCGTGGGTGAGGATTATTTTATTGCCTTTGTCGCGCAGCCTAAGTATCGAGTCGTACATCCTTCCGAAAGCCCGCCCGTCGGCGAGCGCGTTGCCTCCCAGAGCGATAACGTAAAGCATGAAGTCCACCGCGATTCGTCCGAATGCGCCGATTGTCTTATTGCACCACAATTATTAAATATCAGTAAATGGCATAAAGGATCAGTGGGAATTACAGGAAAGTCTGTCAGCGCAGTCTGTGGGAAGGTGTGCGCGTGGGTGGGGAAAAATGGATGATAATATAGGGTCAGCCGTGCCCGTAAGCGCGGCGTTGGATACGGGAAGATGCGGCAAAGGGGAGGATTGCGCAAGGCTGCTGATAGAGAACAGCTGCCTGCGGTGCGGCAGGAGGCTCGAGGGCGAGGTAAAGGTTCTCCCGCCAAGATGCGTCCAGGACCGCGATCCCT